>JAIDCY010000078.1 GCA_029055625.1 Ruminococcus sp.
CTCGTGGGCTCGGCGTTGTGTATCAGAGACAGGTGTCCGAGCATATTCATCTGAAGTATAGCCTCATCCGTATCCATTGGACGCATTTTGAATTTTTTGTGTCTTATTACCTCGTAGTCAACTTCCTGTACGGGTTCGGTAAACGTTTCCTTGAAAGCGGTATCTTTCAGACGTTTTTCAATCTTGGTTTTGTTCTTGCGGATTTGTCTTATGATTTTGTCGATAGCATCATCAAGTGCGACGTTTTTGTCTTCTGCGGAACGCTCCGCACGGAAAATAATGCTGTTGTACTTTACAGTAAGTTCAATGACAATCTGATTTTTGATTTCCGATATAACGATTTTTGCATCTGCGTCATCGCCGAAAAACTTGCTTAGTTTCGAGTCAATTTTTGTCTCTGCGTATTCCGTGAAGTTCTGCGGAATCTGCATCTTCTTAGCGGTGATGGTTGTTTTCATGTAAGTCCTCCTTCAGACACCGGTTTTTAATACCGATGTATAAATTCTATGTGTATATTATATCATAACTTTACGAAAATATCAATAGATTTTTATTAAATTTGTAAAAAATTACAAAATATTTCCTGAAATTTGTGCATATTTTACAGTACTATCGAATCAAGCATAGTACGGGCTATCTGTTCAGTAGTTGCGAAACCGGAATTTTTATCTTCTATCAGTATACAGAATGCTATCGGCTTGGCTGGATCGTCTACGAATCCGACGAGCAGGGAGTTCTCTTTTTCACCGTCCTGTACCTGTGCAGTACCGCTTTTCACTCCTAACGGATAACCACCGATTGAGTAAGTGTAATGATTTGTACCGTTTGTCAACATAATCTGCTTGACTATGGAAGCCGTTTCCGCTGAAAAAATCTGTTTGCTGAATTTAGTTTCCGCTGTTTCCGTAATTTCGCCGTCAACGTCGGTTACATGGTCTATAAGGTGTGGCATAGTCATTTTACCTGTACCGTTAGCTATCGCACTCTGCCACATCATCAACTGTATCGGACTTACCATAGTATCGCCCTGACCTATACAACCCCATTCCGTCCGGAACTCGTGTTTGTCGATAAGATTAGTAGATGCCTTTTCGCATAGTATACCGTCTATGTCTATATACTCCATATCGTCATCATTGACGGCATAACCAAGTTTTCTGTACTTTTTGATAAGTTCGTCTATTTCAATTTCACTGTTTTCTATGAGTTGTGCGAAAAACGGATTACAACTGTTTTCCACCGCCTGCTGAATCCCCTGCTCACCGTGACCGCTCCAGTTGTGACAGTCTATAACGTCTCCGTTCTGATTGGTATAATGTCCGGAACAGCTGTAGACTTTCGAGAATAACGCATCCCTGCCCAGTATTTCCAGTGCGGATATTACCGTTGAAATTTTCTGTGTAGAACCTGGGACGGTACAGTACATATTTTTTGAAATAAGTGTACCGCTTTCGAAAAACTCTATATTATCGTAACCGTTTGTTACATCCAGTGACGGAAGACTTGTACAGACAAGTATTTCACCAGTAACGTAATTATACGCCACAGCACAGCCTTTCTGGTATCCGTAAGCATTATATACGGTACGGTTTGCGTAATGGTCAAGAGTGGTATAGATTCCTGCCTTACCGTCGGTTACTGCTCCGGTATCGAAACTGTAGTTACTTAATTTTTCAAGATTACGTGCTACAAGCGTATTCGTCATCTGACCCTTGTTATCTCCGATAAGATTTCCGACATCTATAAAAAAATTATCCTCGTACCAGTTATTTTCATTACCGTCAAACAGTACGCCACCGTTACGGTCGTAAACCTTGCCTAATGCCTGACGGTCGGAGTTCGACATATAAAATCTCGCTTCCGCCCGTATCTTTACCGCAAGGACTATCATTAATGCTATGAAAACCAGTATAAAAATACTGGTTATGTACTGACAGCGTTTGATTCCTTTCACTGTGCGTACCTCCTTACAGGTGGATTAGTCATTTCCGGAGACTGTCCAGCCATAAGCATACCTGCCATAAGTCCGCTTGCAATCATTGAACTACCACCGGCAGAGATAAACGGTATCGTAACGCCGGTAAACGGAATAAGATTACACGAACCGAATATATTCAACGACATCTGCGTTATGAAATACGCACATATTCCGGCGGACATAGTTGCATGATAGTATGAACGTGGCGGATTTATAAGCGGTACGGCAACAAGCATTACTATCGTAAATATGACCACTATCGCAAATATCAGCCCCCACTCCTCACTTATTGTAGCGAATACTATATCATTTTCATATGCGATTACCTCATGTAAATTACCGTAACCTGCTCCCTTACCGAATAATCCACCGTCAGCGATTGCGATAAGTGCCTGTGATTGTTGCCAGCCGTCGCCTGAACGGTCGTTCCATATATCAGTATGTAGTCTCGCCTGTACGTATTCCGGTGCGAATTTCAGGGCGATTATTACCGCTATCAGAAGTACTATACCGGCTTTTATCAGAGTTGTCTTAGAAAATTTAGCTTTCGGATAACATATTCTCGTAAAGAATCCGACGGCAAATATACCTACAAATGTAGGAAGACTTCCGAGGTCACGACACCACCACTGTAACAGGCATATTATTAATATAAGTCCGTATAATGCGAAATTCTCGTATACAACGTGAAAACACCATATCTGTTTTTTGTTCTGCTGTTCCGCTACAGATGTAGCACAGGCGAGTACGAATAACGGCTTCATAAATTCAGATGGCTGTATACTGAAAGATTCGCCAATTTCTATCCACATACTCCGTGAACCTGTAAGGGTGAGTATCACAAGCATAAGTACGCCTATTCCGATATAATAGTATTTTTTCTGCATCTGTAACCATTTGTGATTCCTGCAAAGTACAAATGCTACCTTAGATACCGCAAGCGAAATCATACAGGTTATGTAATGCTTTACCGATAAGTTCACTCCCCCACTGAAACACGACTGAAATATTACACTCATATTTATTATCAGTATCAGCAGAAAATCTACTACAAAACTTCTCTGACGGAACAACTGCATCACCAGAAACCAGGCGACATCAAGAACCAGTACCGCAGATGCAAGTATTATTACTTTCGTTATGCTCTCGTAATTTCCGTGCAACCATATATTTATAAGCATTGCGGAATGAGTTACCATAACAAATATACATGATATAAGATACAGAAAAATATTAATATACATCTTCTTCAAACCTCCTGCGTCTGAAAACAAGTCTTCTGTTTCCGAGATTTATTACGTCATTTTCACGGAGATTACGTTGTTTAACGAGATTTCCGTTAACAAACACGCCGGATTTTGACCCTATATCAATAATAGTCCATATTCCGTCCGCAACGGTAAGTATTGCGTGATACCTCGAAACAGACAGGTCAGGAAGTCGTATGTCTGCCGATGCGTGCCTGCCTATCAGTACCTCGTCGCACTCCAGCGGATAGGAAATATTATTTTCCGCAAGTTCCATGAATCCGGTTGTATCGTCCCAGTACTCTCCGGCGTGTTTTTTTTCATTATAGGCGATAAGAAAAAATACGAATACCGAAAAAGTCAGTATGCCGACCGTTATCGCACACAGCATAATTACGGGCATACTTTTTAAAAACTCCATTGAAACACCTCCATAATTTTGAGAATATACAATATTATAACACATCATTACAGATTTTTCAATAGTAGCGATACAAAAAGAAAATCCGGAACTCAAAAGCTCCGGACTTCCTCAGAAAGATAAGTACATATATATTATTGGAAATTGACTGAAAAATGGTTCTGGTAACCGTCACCGAAGAAATACATATATCCCTGTGAGAAGTCATAAGGATTACTGAAATATAAGTCAACGGCGGATATTACGTCATTGGTTACCTCGCTTGAATAAGTGCCGAGCCATGTATAATATCCTGAACCCTCAAACTGATTAGGTTGTGTGAGTACGTCGTAAACCGTATCAGGAAACAGCGGGCTTGATACCCTGTTCATAATTACCTCAACAACATAAGCCTTACTGTATATATCAATCCAGCTTGAACCGGCTTCATGTGCTACTGCGTTACATAGCAATACGTAATCATAGTCTGATACATACGAAGGATTATAATTATAGCTGTCATCGTAATTGTATGCATTATCTTCATAATTGTTATATTCTTCGTAATATTCAGTAGTAGTTTCTATATAGATTTCTTCTATGTACGGAGCTTCTGTTGTAGTAGTTGTTGTGGTAGTTTCTTCTGTAGTGGTTGTAGTAGTTTCTTCTGTGGTGGTAGTTGTGGTGGTTTCTTCTGTAGTAGTGGTTGTAGTAGTTTCTTCTGTGGTAGTGGTTGTGGTGGTTTCTTCTGTAGTAGTGGTTGTGGTAGTTTCTTCTGTGGTAGTGGTTGTGGTAGTTTCTTCTGTAGTAGTGGTTGTGGTAGTTTCTTCTGTGGTAGTGGTTGTGGTAGTCGTTTCTTCCGGAGCAGGTGTATCAGTTGTAGTTGTAATTATAGTCTCTCCGGTAGTTTCCGTGGATTCCGTTGCCATGTATAACCATTCCGCCGGTTCACTGAAAAAGTGGTGAAACGATATAAATTCCGTTTTGGTAGTTTCTGATTGGATTCTGTCAACCTGTTCCGGAATAGTTGTTGATATCGTTCTATCCTCTGGCGACTCTTCTTTTACCTCTTCTGCCTCTTCCGGTTCTTCCGTATCTACAGCCGGTGTTATTGTTGTGGTAGTAGTTTCCGTTACCGCTATGGTAGTAGTTTCTGCAATGGTGGTAGAGGTTGCAATTAATGAAATATCTACTTCACCTTCCTGCGATTCGTCGTAAAGAAAAGTAGATGTTATTGTTACAGCTTCTTCGTTTCGGATTGTTTCTGTAACGTCTGGTTCTGTGGGAATTACTGGAATTTCTTCATCTGGTACAATGTCGGCGACAGGTTCGATAATCTCCGGCATCTGTGGGATAGTATAATTTTCCGTATCTGCTATGATAACTTCTGCATCTTCAAATATGGGTTCAGCGAAATTCGGCGTAGCATTTGCGAGCTGTTGACTGTCGAAATCGAAAACCTCCGAATCACTCAATCTACCCACAGTGTTACCAGACATTGCATCTTCTGCTATGAATACACCACCTGTTATGCAAGTAGCAACCATCGCACAAACGCATACTGCCGTTTTACCTTTACTCATAAACTCAATCCTTTCCCCGAAAATTTTCGGAATGCCTGATAAGGCGTAATTAATAATAACACATATTGCAGAAAATAGCAATACTTTTTGAAATTTTTCCATTTTACGCCCAAAAAGGATATGTTGAAAAAAGCCTTATAAAGTGAAATACAACAAAATACGTTAATAAATTATTAATGAAATTTTACAGAACCTTTTATAAATTATAATTTATAACAGTTAAAGGTTACAAATCAATTACAAGAAATACAGAATAATTAAACCTCAGTTCACC
>JAIDCY010000079.1 GCA_029055625.1 Ruminococcus sp.
AAAAAAAATCAATATGCTTTTTCAATATCAACTGATTTTTACAGTAGTTTATCTTATTTTTCACGTTATCCCGGCGAAAAAGATATAGTTAAGTTTCTGACTGCATACGGGAAATTCCGGCAATCATGAAAAAATTAATATGTATAACATATATATTTTATAAAATTACAATATCCGGTAAATATAAAAAATCCTAATCCGAGACTTGCGGAATTTATAATAACTCAGTTAGGTGGTCCTGATGGCGAACTTGCGGCGGCGTTAAGATATATAAATCAGCGTTACGTTATGCCGTATCCGGAAGTCAAGGGTATACTGACCGATATAGGTATATCGTTGACTTTTCTACACATATAATATATTATTGGAGATGATATAATGAATAATTTAATCAGACTTATCAGAATAGGAATATATAAGAGTATGTACGCAGAAAATATTATCAGTCGGGTACAGTTTGAGAAGTTAATCGAAATCGTGAAAAATGGTGATTGATTATGCCGTTGAAAGTTGCCGGATATTGCAGGGTATCCACTGATAAGGAATCACAGATAAACTCACTTGAAAATCAACGCACTTTTTTTACCGATTACATCAACAGAAATAATGACTGGATTCTGACGGAAATTTATTACGATGAAGGCGTAAGTGGTACGTCGATAAATCGCCGTGACGGTTTTAATCGCATGATTGATGACGCATACGCCGGGAAGATAGACCTGATTGTCACCAAAGAGGTGAGCAGATTTGCACGGAATACGGTACTTACGCTTGAATATACCCGCAGACTTCGTGAGAAAGGAATCGGGATAATATTCATCAATGACAATATCAGCACTCTTGACCCCGACGGTGAGCTGAGACTTACTATAATGTCGGGAATCGCACAGGAGGAAAGCCGGAAAATTTCCGAGCGTATCGTGTGGGGGCAGAAGCAGAGTATGAAACATGGTGTAGTGTTCGGGAGAAGTATGTTAGGTTACGACGTAAAAAACGGTAAACTTTACGTCAACAGTCAGGGGGCGGAGATAGTCCGGCTTATTTTCAACAAGTATGTCAACGAGGGGAAAGGCGTACATACTATAGCAAGGGAACTTATCGGGGAAAAAATATATCCTATGAATACGGAATACTGGAGCAATGCCGTAATCCTACGCATTTTACGCAATGAAAAGTACGTCGGCGACCTGTGCCAGCAGAAAACGTATACCCCCGATTATCTTAATCATAAAAAGAAGTACAACAACGGCGAAAAGGAAAAAATTTACATAAAAAATCATCACGAACCTATTATAGACCGTCAGACGTGGGAGCAGGCTCAGAAAATTCTTGAATCACATACGCTTACTGATACACAGAAATCACGCTACAGTAACCGTTACTGGTGCAGTGGTAAGATAGTATGCGGTGTGTGCCGGAAAAAATTTGTAAGCCGTACGAAAAAAACAAAATCCGGTCAGTATAAAGCGTGGAGATGTTCCGCAATCGCAAGGGACGGTAAAAAATCCGGTTGCGATAACAATTCCGTAAATGATGCCGTACTTTTAAAATGTACCGCTTACGTACTCGATACGCTCGTAACAGACCGGGAAGCAATTCTATCTGAAATTGTTTCGGAAATCCGTACGGTATGCGATACCGGCGGTGAAAAAAATATCAGGAATTGCCGGAAAAATATTGAAATTATCGAAAACAAAAAACGTATCCTGCTTGACAGATTTCTTGATGGTACTGTATCGGTGGAGGATTACCGGAAACAAAATCAGTACTATGATTTACAGATTGCCGGTATTCAGGAAGCAAAATCAGATAACATGGAAAATATATCGGAAAATATTACGGATTACGCAAGGAAATTACTTGAGTTCAAGGACATCAACGAGTATGTATGTAGTGAGGTGCTGGAAAATATCACGGTATATCCTGACAAATCACTTGACGTAAAATTACGGTACTATCCGGCGGTAAGGTTACATTACAGCACCACCGGCAGAGGTAAGAATTATACGGTAAATATAATTACTTAAATAAATTTTTTATAAATTTGTACTTGATTTTCTGTGCATGATGTAGTATAATAAAACTGTAAATTTAAAAAAAAAGGAGAATTTTATATGTCTGAAAAAATCGGATTCATCGGAGCAGGTAACATGGGAACTGCCATAATGAAAGGTATTTCCGGCAGTTCCGCAGATGTCGAACTTTTTGCGTTCGACCCCGACACCGCAAAAATAAACGCTTTATCAGAATACGGCGTGAAATCCTGTACCAGTGAGCAGGAACTCGTAACGGCTTGTAAGTACGTATTTCTTGCGGTAAAACCTCAGATAATGGGCGGAATACTCGATACTATCGCACCGGTTGTTACGGCGGATAAGGTAATAATTTCCATAGCCGCCGGTATAACTGCCGAATTTATTTCCGGTAAAACAATTCCAGATGCTAAAGTTATACTCGTAATGCCGAATACTCCGCTTCTCATAGGTGAGGGAGCATCCGCACTTTCGCATAACGACAGCGTAACGGATGAAGAATTTTCAAAAGTCCTGAACATTTTCCGGTTATGCGGTAAAGCGTCCGTAATATCGAGGGACAAAATGAAGGAAATCATAGCCCTTAACGGTAGCAGTCCGGCGTTTATCTATCTTTTCGCAAAGGGTTTTATCGATTACGCCGAAAAAGTTGGCATTGATAAAAATTCCGCAACAGAACTTTTTACGCAAAGTCTGATAGGTTCTGCGAAAATGATAACAGATTCCGGCTACACTATCGACGAACTTATTAAAATGGTATCTTCCCCCGGTGGTACTACTCTTGCCGGTCTTGACCGCCTCTATGAGGGAAATTTAACCGGTATCGTCGGCAACTGTTGCGAAAGCTGTACACAACGTGCTTACGAACTCTCACAGGAATAAGTTATAAATTCCGTCTCCGGTGCATATTCTGTTATATATTATTTAACAGAAAGGTCTGAAAAAAATATGAAAAATTTAATGCAATCGGACGGCGGAAAATCCGGATTTATTTTACTTTTACCGTTACTTGCTGTCGGAATACTTACCGGTGCGATATATTCAGGTGGTCACTTAGTAGAAAATCCATGGTTGCATCAGTACTTTATTCCCGGACTCTCCGGCGGTACGATTTACGAAGTTTTCCGTAATACTTTCGTATCGCTTACTCTTTTCACGCTGACCGCTTTTCTGACAGGTCTTTCCGCTTTCGGACAACCTTTAGGCTTGTTTATGCTTATATATCGTGGTTTCGGGATAGGTTCGGCAGTATCTCACGTATACGCATTAAAAGGATTTCACGCAATACCGGAAGTTCTCGTGTTGATACTGCCGGAATGTCTCGCCGTATCCGTTGTGACGTTGCTTTCCGTCCGTGAACTTATGCGACTATCTCACGGTGTTTTTACTTCGGTAATCAGGGAAAAAATACATACTGACAAAACTTTCCGGATTTACTGTCTGGAATTTCTCGTATTGCTTGCGGTATCTTTTTTAATAGCAGTCCTCACCGCACTTATGAATTACGTTTTTTCCGGATTGCGTTAGAATCAGATTAAAAAAAAAGGAGGATTTCAAAAAATTGTCAATATTTTCAAACGACTTTGAAAACAGAGGTTCGGGAATAGCCAAAAACGCCCCGAAAAACAAAGGCATACGGCTTTTCTTTGAAATATTTTTCCGGAAATTCTGGAAACTCATTGAACTGAATATGTTATACTTTGTTTTTTTTATCCCGATATTTCTGATACTCGCATCATTAAGTTTCATAAACAATGCGGTCTTATCAAAGGTATGTGCCATATTGTCGCTGATGCTTTTTGTAGTCTGTATAGGTCCGGCAACTGCCGGAATGATGAAAGTTCAACGGAATTTTGTACTTGAAAAACATTCGTTCATAGTAAGCGATTTCTTCAAAGGATTCCGTAACAATTTCAAAAAAGCGGTAGCGGTGGGATTTGTCGACTGTTTTATAATACTTTCTGTTTACGCATCATTTATAGTTTATCCCGTACTCGCTGAACGGTCAAAATTTATGTACGTCCCGATGGTGATAACGCTGAGCCTCGCCCTCGTGATAGCGATAATGAATTTCTACATCTATCTGATGATGATTGCAACAAATCTTTCGTTTAAAAATCTTATTAAAAACTCGTTCGCACTGGCATTTGTCGCACTCAAACAGAACGTCATAACATTTATCATAAATGCGGTGGTACTCACCGGTATGTTTTTACTTTACGTCTTCATGAGACCGTTATTTCTTATGCTGATACCGTTCATACCCGCATCGTTTCTGTGGTTTGTGACGTGTTTCAACAGCTATCCGGTAATACAGAAGTTCGTAATAAATCCTTACTATACCAGTATCGGCGAGATTAACCCCGAATTCGCTGACGATATAGCCCCCGGAAGTGAACAGATTTTTGAGGATATGGGCGGTAAGGAAAAACCGATTGAAAAGCGGAAGAAAACTAAAGGGAAGAGAATTTCATAAAAAATTTCACGGCAGATTACGGATTTTTCAGTAGTCTGCTGTTATTTTTATGCAACATCCCACACTGAATTAAATAAACAATTTCCGGCAATAATATGACCATAATTAAAAAAATCAGGAGATTATTTATTATGGCGTATAATAAAGTAGTGATTTCAGGGATAAACACGGCGGATTTAACGGTTTTGAAAGAGGAGGAAAAAATGGAACTTCTCCGGGAAATAAAGGCTACAAACAGCAAAACCGCACGTGATAAACTGATAAAAGGAAATCTGCGTCTTGTATTGAGTGTGATTCAGAAATTTACCGGACGTGGAGAGGATATTGATGACCTTTTTCAGATTGGCGTTATCGGACTGATAAAGGCAATAAATAATTTTGACCTGTCAAAAGAAGTGAGATTTTCCACTTACTGCGTTCCTATGATAAGTGGGGAACTCCGGCGACACCTTCGGGATTACAGCCACGTAAAGGTGAGCCGTTCAATGCGTGACCTCGCATACAAGGCGATACAGTCAAAAGAAAGGCTTACAATGTCGTTACAGCGTGAACCGGATATTCAGGAAATCGCCGACGATATAGGAGAAAAGCGTTCAGACGTTGTAATAGCACTGGAGAGTATCAGTGACCCTGTTTCATTGTACGAACCGGTGTATTCCGATTCAGAAGACAATCTGTATATTCTCGACCAGATAGGCGACAGAAACGACGTCGACAGCTGGCTTGACGAGTTATTTATAAGAGATGCTATAAAAGAACTCGGAGAGCGTGAAAAGAACATCTTGTATTTACGGTTTCTGAAAGGGAAGACACAGGTTGAAGTTGCCGGAGAAATAGGAATTTCGCAGGCACAGGTTTCCCGACTTGAAAAAAATGCGATAAATCATATAAAGGGAAGCGTTTAATCAATTAATAATTAAAAATGTATAATTAAGAATTATTAATTGAAAATGATGCTTGACTTTTTCGGAAATAACCAGTATAATTAATTATGAATTAAAAAGTAGCTTGGAGCGTGTACGAATGAAAAAGAAGCATAAATCAAAAATCCGACTTAAAAGGTCTACAGTAATAACTATGGTATCGTGTGGAAGTTTTGTACTGATGACGTTTCTTGGGTTGTTGTTTTTCGTGAAATTTCCGATTAAACCTTCGGAGAAGATAATATCGAGTATGGGCAGAAGTGGTATATACAGACATAATATTTCCTACACTACCAATACAACCACAACCACTTCACAGACTACATTTTCCGCTACAGATACCGATACCCGACAGACTACTACCGCATCCACTACTCATAAGGAGTTTGTTATAACTATTACTACCGGTAAGGGATTCAGAACGGAGTTTGAAGGTCATGATGTCTATGTAATGGATTATGATTATGACGATTACGAAGATTACATCAACGACAACAAAGAAAAAATTACTACTATTACTACTACCGCAACGACTGACGACGACGAATATAATTACAACTACAATTACGATGATGATTATGACTATGATTACGACTACGACTGGAATTACTGACAGTTCAGGGACTGATTAAAAAAAATAATCAGTCCTTTTTTATGTGTTACATATTACAGAGAAATGATTAAAAGATAAAATTTTATAAAAAGTACTTGACAAATCCGGAAAAGCATGATATAATAATATACGTCGTAAAGAACACAACAGGTAAAATAAAACAAATAGGGGTATAGCTCAGTTGGTAGAGCAGTGGTCTCCAAAACCACGTGCCGAGGGTTCAAGTCCTTCTGCCCCTGCCAGTATCTGAAACTCTGAAATGACTTTAAGAAGTTGTTTCAGAGCTTTTTTGTGCATTGAGTGTTAGTTTCTGTAAAAAACTGTAACCAGTGGAGCAGGTATATAAATAAGAAAAACCGCCTGTCATACAGTCCGGACAGACGATTTTTTTATTTTTTAACCTGTAATTAACTGTCTTATTCTTACGAGGTCGAAAGAATCAACGATACCGTCAGAAGTTATGTCAGCAAGTATGAAACTGTCGTAATCCTCTATAGCTTCCTGACCTGTTACGTAATTATTCAGTATTACCATGTCCGCAATGTTTATATTTTTATCCTGATTTACATCACCGAGACTGTAGCTACATTCCGGCAGTACGTTATTCTGGAAATTGTGTAAAGAAGAGGGGGTGCATAAATTCCACTCCGCATGACTTCCGCCGGATTTTCTTAATTCTTCGTCGGATTTAAGAAACCATTCATGAGAAACAGTTTCGCCGTCGTCCCACGTCGTATCAACATGGAAGTAATTGTTACCTGCTCGTACGACGTTCCACGCATGACTGGTACTGTTTACGTAGTATGATTCTATACCGGCGATATTATACATTATATTCGCAATTCTTGCGTAACCCTCGCATACCGTGGAATCGTTCATGAATACGGAAGCATCATTATGATTTTTTCTGTCTATCGTCAGACCGTCATCATATACCGTATTTTCACAAATCCAGTCATGGACAGCCTTTATTTTCTGTACGTCCGACATATTTTCCGATATAATTTCACTGACGGTTTTTTCCGCCTTTGCCGTGACGTACCTGTTAATGAAGCCGACATCATCAGAACCGCTGAAATTATTATGTATAAATTTATTGAGGTCTTTATTGAAGTCACCTGCTGAATCGTCGAAAGCGTTTATATTGTTGATAGTTTCCAGAGCCCGACAGTTAAACACGGCATTTTTCATTGATATATCGTAATCGGAAAGAGTAATATTTTTCAGATTATCGCATTCGTAGAAACTCATTTCTTCAAGTACGGAATTTCCTTTTATGGTAACGTCCACAAACGGACATTCACGGAAAGCGAATTTATTTAAATGAGCGTCGTTAAGTTCCACATACGATAAGCCACATTTCCGGAAAGCATTTTCTCCTATATCTGAAGCAATATCAAGCCGGATTTCCTTGATAGCTGTATTTTCAAATGCACGTTTTCCGATAGTCAGATTTTTACACGTTTCCGGATAAGATATGGAATCAAGGTTTGTACAGTTTGTGAAAGCCTGTTCACCAATAGTAAAATATTTACTGTTACCGTTTACCGTTACTTTCCGCAGGTTCTTACAACCGTAAAACTGTGCTTTGTTTATCGTGTTTACGTCGGGAAGCGTTATCTCTTCAAGAGCGGAGTTTTTAAAATCAACATCCATTTTTGTTATAGTATCGGGAAAGTATATTTTCTTTATCGTCTTAATGTTACAGAAAGCTTTATCATTTATACCCGTCACCGGTATACCGCAGATGTTATCGGGTACAGTGATTTCCGTATCATTTCTTTTATCGCAGTACGATATATAAGCATAAATGTCATCTCCGTTACATTCTATGTAACCTCTCCAGTCGCCCGAATCAAAACCGCATCCTGAGTCAGAATTTTTCATATAATCCGTATCTAATATTTCACTCTGTAATTCCGGCGGTATATCTATACCAGTACCCTCAAAAGCATTTTCACTTATAATTTTAATGTTATCATTAAATATGACATTTTCAAGGGATTTACAGTAACTGAAAGAGGCACTCGGAATCATATGGAGTTTCCGGGGGATATTAACGGATACGAGAGAGGAATTAGTAAAAACTTCCTCGCCGAAATAGTTTATACTGTCGGGGAGAATAACGTTTTTAATGTTCTTGTTATCCTGAAATACGCCGTCACCTATAGCGGTAACGGTAAAATCTCCGACGAACTCAGGAACTATGAGGTTTTCGGATTTACCGGAATAAGCGGTCATTATGAGCTCAGAAGAGAAGTTATCACGGAAACTGAAAGTCATACCGTCGATATTAATGACATTTTCCGCATTTCCGGCGTAACTGTAAAGAGGTAAGGCGTTGATGAGTACCGCAAGGGAAACAATTAAATTTTTTAATTTCATATATATTTCCTTTCTGTTTTTCATGATGTTTTTATTATATCACACTTTACATAACACGTCAACAAAAGCGTTTGTTTTTTTATAAATTTTACAAAAATACTTGACTTTTCCGGAGCAGTATGTTATAATAAGATATAAAAAATTTCCAAAGGGGGAATAAATCATGAAAAAATTTATTGCCGTAATGTCAACGATTGCGGTTATGTGTTCGTATGCTCCGGCGATACCGGAAAATATACTGAACACTTCGGCGGTATCTGTACCGGAAACTTTCTTTGTAGTTGTCGGTACATTTCTTGATGACGTACAGTTAAAATATTTCGGTGAAGATTCCACTGAAAAAGTAGTATGGAAAGATGCACCGGAAGGGTTAGAGTATGGAGATGTTCTTGTCGCCGACGGTGAAGTATCTATGGAAAGATTTCAGAGTTTCCCGGATAACCCTGTATATGCCCATGCTTATCACTATGAACTCGCTGAAGATACGGTACTTGATAACATAGGCAACTGTTCGGAAATAGCGGAACAGAAAGAACTTACCGTCAAGGATAAAATGTACGACGGTTCAGGACATTATAGCATACACCTTAACGATTCCGAAGGTAACGCTTATTATTACGGATTCAATGCAATGGGTTCATCACTCGGAGTAAATCCGCTTGATACGGAAGACGGAGAAGTATGTACATACTCATTTATCAACGGAAATATAATAATTCCGCTTGCCGATACTGATATAATGGGCGATGCAAACGGTGATGGCGTATTCAGTATCGCAGATGTAGTACTTATTCAGAAATGGTTACTCAATTCCTCCGAAGATACTATTACCGACTGGAAAAAAGCTGATTTTAACGAAGACGGCGTACTTGATGTCTTCGACCTTGTTATAATGAAACAGATGATTATAAATTCATAATTAATAAATAAACGGGACGGGTTTTTTTAATACTTTGTCTCGTTTTTATTAAATTGATATTATGAATTAACCAAAAATATTTTTTATATAAAAAGATACAGCCCATGACAGATGCCGGATTTATAGATGTAAATATAATAT
>JAIDCY010000008.1 GCA_029055625.1 Ruminococcus sp.
ATATTACATCATATAACTATTTTTTATTGAGTTCCCAGAACGCCACGGCACTGGCGGCAGCGACGTTAAGAGAATCGACACCCTCCGCCATGGGAATTTTAACTGTAAAATCGCAACTTTCAATAGTGGACTGTTTCAGCCCCTCGCCCTCCGTACCGAGTATGACAGCTATTTTGTCAAGTGATTTCAGAACCGGATTATCAATATTTACCGTATTGTCATGTAGAGCCATAGCAAGCGTACTGAAGCCGTAATTTTTAAGAGTTTCTATGTAATTTTCGTCGGAAAAGTAAGTCCACGGAATACGGAAAACATTACCCATACTGACACGCACGGAACGTCTGTACAGAGGGTCACTGCTTGCCGGAGTAAGAAGTACCGCCTCGAAGTTCATGGCAATCGCAGAACGGATTACCGCCCCTATATTAGTCTGATTCATTACGTCCTCAAGTACCGCTATTTTCTTACATTTTCCGAGTACTTCCGATAATTCAGGCAAATTTTTCCTCCGCATCGCACACAGTACGCCCTGAGTAAGTTTAAAGCCGGTAATTTTTGTTAAAATTTCGCTGTCTGCGGTATAGACTTTTATATTTCCGCAACGCTGTATGATGTCGGTAGCCTGTCCGGAGATGTACTTCTTTTCTGCGAGTATCGAAAGCGGTTCGTAACCTGAATCAAGTGCAAGGCGTATTACTTTCGGACTTTCTGCGATAAAAATTCCGCATGAATCGGGTTCAAACCAGCGTTTCAACTGTATTTCGGAAGTTATTGTATACGGCAAAATTTCCGGCAACGACAGGTCTTGAATTTCAATTATTTTCGCCATTTTCCGAACCTCTGACTATAATTTCACCGGTTGCGTATGGGTCATCACGGATAATCTCGCTGACTTCCGGCACGTAAATTTTTCCGGAATGCACATTTTTAATACTTATAACCGGTGTGGTAATTTCAGCGTATACGTCAGATTTTTCAAAAGATAAGTCGGTATCGTGCATTTCACAGTTTATAAGTCGCAGATTTTGGCAATAACATAAAGGTTGCGTACCGGTAATAATACAGTTTTCAAGAGTAAGATTTTCGGAATACCATGCGAGATACTCACCTTTTACGATACTGTTTCTGACCGTAACATTTTGTGCGTGCCAGAAAGCGTCTTTGGTATCGAAATTACAGTTTTCAAATACTGAATTTTTTATATACTGAAACGAATATTTCCCACAGAAATTTAATTTTTCAAAATCGAGATTTTCAGAACGCATCATAAAGTACTCGCTTTTTGCGGTACAGTCGTACATTTTAACGTTTTTCACGAACCAACCAAATTCAGGGGAAATAATATCACAGTTTTTTATCGATATATCGGAACATTCACGTAATGCCTTAATACCGTACATTTTAGTATTTTCTATCTCGATACCGTGCGAGTACCACAACGAAGCCCGACACAATTCGGTCATTACGGAGTTGGAAATTTTTACGCCGGTATCGTGCCATAACGGATAACGCAGATTGAAATAACAGTCATAAACCTCTATATTCCGGCTTTCTTTCAATGCACTTTCACCATCTGCCTGACCGTCAAACGAACAGTTTTTCAGGATAATACCGTCACTGTCATATAAAGCCCTTTCCTCTTCAAAATTCATATTTTCGATAATCTTCATAAAAAAAACTCCTTTTCAATCTATAACGGATGCACCGATAATTACAAATCTGCACATATTTTTATCGTAAATACTCCACATTTCCGCCCCGAAACAGTCTTTTCCGTCGTCGAAGTAGTCGGAAAAATCATTATTCCACCGATAAATTTCAAGGTCTTTCCGATAACACGCCGGAAACAGTACGTGATTTATTTTTTCAAAATCTTTTTCCGTACAACGCCGGTACGGAATATTGTACAGAAACGCATCGCAATAACTTATTTCTTCAGGGT
>JAIDCY010000080.1 GCA_029055625.1 Ruminococcus sp.
TTATTATACACCAAATTTTACAATAAGTCAATACTGAAAATGTTAAATTTCACAAAAAAATAAAAAAAGGACGGAAAAAATTTTCTTTCCGCCCTTGTTTATTTTTTTTACTTGAAGTACTTTACGCCGTTTTCAAAAATTTTCTGGTCTTTATTACCTGGTACGTTCTTTGATATATAACTTCCTTTACGTTCAGAGTGTCCCATTTTGCCGAAAACTCTTCCGTCCGGTGAGGTGATACCCTCGATAGCTTCCATGGAAGTATTCGGATTATAACGTATATCCATGCTCGGATTGCCTTCCGTATCGACGTACTGCGTAGCAATCTGTCCCTCATTGGCGAGGCGTTGGATAAGTGCGGGAGGTGCTACAAAACGTCCCTCACCGTGTGAAATCGGTACGGTGTGAATGTCGCCAATCTCGCAACCGTAAAGCCACGGCGATTTATTAGATGCTATACGTGTATTTACCATCATCGACTGATGCCTTGCAATCGTATTGAATGTAAGCGTCGGTGAATCATCTTTCATATCGGTTATCTCGCCGTACGGTACGAGACCTAACTTTATCAACGCCTGAAATCCGTTACAGATACCTAACATCAGACCGTCACGCTGTTTAAGGAGTTCGTGGACGGCGTTTCTGATTTTCGGATTTCTGAAAAATGCAGTTATGAATTTTCCGCTACCTTCCGGCTCATCACCACCACTGAATCCGCCTGGAATCATTATTATCTGTGAATCCTTTATTGACTTTTCAAAGTAATTTATACTGTCTTCGAGGTCAGACGGTGTGAGGTTCTTTATGACTACTATTTCCGCTTTCGCACCGGCTTTTTCAAAGGCTCTTGCTGTGTCATATTCGCAGTTAGTACCAGGGAAGACCGGTATTAATACCTTAGGTTCTGCAACCTTTATTGAGGCGGATTTTCTGCCGTAACTCTCATAAGAATAGGTCTGAGGTGTAGCGTCAGTAGTACGTATTCTGCACGGGAAGACAGGTTCTAATTTACCCTCCCATGCTCTCTGTAAGCCGTCGAGATTTACGGAATACTTCTTTGTATAAATCTTGTAATCCGCTATTGTACGTCCTATTACGAACTCGTCAGCCTGTGCGTTGCCGAGAACTTCGACGATAAACGCACCGTATCTTGACTTATATAATTCCGTCGGTGTAAGGCGTGCGGTAAATTCAAAACCTAATCTGTTTCCGAAACACATTTTAGCGATACCCTCCGCAACTCCGCCATAACCAACAGTCCATACAGCGTTAGCACGTCCGGAAGATATGAGGCTTTCCACCTTGTCGAAAACTTTCTTGAGGCTTGCAAATACCGGCAGACCGTTCCGGTCGTATTCGGGAACTAACATTATTACATCATTTCCGGCTTCTTTGAAATCCGTTGAAACAACTTTATTTGCCTGTGCGGTGGATACCGCAAACGATACAAGAGTAGGTGGAACGTCGATATTCTCAAAAGTACCCGACATAGAATCTTTACCACCTATCGAACCGCAACCCATTTCAAGCTGTGCCCTGAACGCTCCGAGTAATGCGGACATAGGTTTTCCCCAGCGTTTCGGGTCATTCTGCGTACGTTCAAAGTATTCCTGGAAAGTAAGCCAGCACTTCTTATACGAACCGCCTGCTCCTACAACCTTTGCAATGGATTCCACTACCGCAAGCATCGCACCATGGTAAGGGCTTTTTTCTGAAATATCGGGATTATATCCCCAGCCCATTACTGAACAAGTATTCGTTTCGCCTTTGAGTACAGGAATTTTTGCAACCATCGCCTGAGACGGTGACAGCTGATACGTACCACCGTATGGCATTAATACAGTACCTGCCCCGATTGTAGAGTCAAATTTTTCAACAAGTCCTTTCTGTGAGCATACGTTAAGATTCGATACTATTTCAGACCACGTTTCCGGACTGTCCGTATAAACTTCTTCTTCCGTGAAAATCGGTTCTTCAATAGTAATATCCGTATACTTCGTCGCACCGTTTGAATTAAGGAAATCCCTTGAAAGATTTACTATAGTTTTACCGTTCCAGTTCATTTTGAGGCGTGGTTCGTCGACAACATCTGCTACAACAGTAGCTTCGAGATTTTCCTTTCTCGCTTCCGTCATGAACTTCTCGACGTCTTCCGGAGCGATTACAACAGCCATTCTTTCCTGCGATTCGCTGATAGCTATTTCCGTACCGTCGAGACCGTCATATTTTTTCGGTACGGCATTGAGATTTATTACAAGTCCGTCAGTGAGTTCGCCTATCGCAACCGATACGCCACCTGCTCCGAAATCGTTACAACGTTTAATCATTTTCGTTACTTCCGGATTCCTGAAAAGTCGCTGTAATTTTCTTTCCTCCGGCGGATTGCCCTTCTGAACTTCCGCACCGCAGTTTTCCAACGATTCGAGAGTATGAGATTTTGACGAACCGGTCGCACCTCCGCAACCGTCACGTCCGGTTTTACCACCAAGTAATACCACTATATCACCGGCAACCGGTCTTTCACGACGGATATTTTCTGCTGGTGACGCTCCGACTACCGCACCTATTTCCATTCTCTTTGCGACGTATCCAGGGTGATAAACTTCCGTAACGTGTCCGGTAGCAAGTCCGATCTGATTACCGTATGAACTGTAACCGTTAGATGCTCCTACTGTAATCTTACGTTGTGGCAACTTTCCGGCGATAGTATCTTCAACCGGTACAAGCGGATTCGCAGAACCGGTAACACGCATTGCCTGATATACATAAGAACGTCCGGAAAGAGGGTCACGAATCGCACCACCTAAACACGTTGCCGCACCTCCGAAAGGTTCAATTTCCGTAGGGTGATTGTGTGTCTCGTTCTTGAACATCAATATCCAGTCTTCCGGCTGTCCGTCAATATCAACTTTAATCTTCACCGAGCAGGCATTGATTTCTTCGCTTTCGTCGAGATCGTCAAGAAGTCCGTCCGCCTTTAGTTTTCTTACCGCAATAGTTGCCAGATCCATAAGAGTTACCGGTTTTTCCGTCCGTCCTAACTCCTTACGCACGGCGAGATATTTATTATAAGTGTCCCTGATATACGGCGTTTCTATATTTACGTTCTCAATGTTCGTAAGGAATGTTGTATGTCTGCAGTGATCAGACCAGTATGTGTCAATCATCTTTATTTCCGTAATTGTAGGGTCTCTGTGTTCCTCGTCACGGAAATATTTCTGACAGAATTTAATATCGTCTGAATCCATAGCGAGACCGTAATGTTTAATGAAATCGTTCAGCCCGTTGTAATCGAGGTCTACGAAACCGTTAAGAGTACGTACAGTTTCGGGAATGTCGTAATTGTTATCGAGAGTCTCCGGCTTATCGAGTGATGCCTCACGGCTTTCCACAGGGTTTATGATATACGCTTTCAGCTTCTGGAACTCCTCGTCTGTGATGCTACCCGATACGATATATACCCGTGCGTTTCTAACCCGGCAACGTTCACCCTGTCGGAGAATCTGTATACACTGTTCGCAACTGTCAGCCCTCTGATCGAACTGTCCGGGGAGATACTCGACGGCAAAAATGCGGTCGTCTGGTGTGATTTCTGGTAACTCTTCGTATACAACGTCTACAGCGGGTTCGGAAAATACCGTACTGATTGAGGCGTTGAAATCCTTTTCACTTAACTTGTCGGCATCGTATCTGTTGAGGATTCGCAGACCGTTTATGTTAAGTCTCAGGGCGGTGCGGATGTCGTTGAGTACGGACTGTGCTTCAACGGCAAATTCCGGTTTTTTTTCGGAATAAATTCTGAATACGGACATATTTAAATCTCCATTTCTAAAATTATTTTTCATACTCAATTCTGCCGGTGCAGAAATCGGTATGGCTTTCTTCTATTGTAACATAAAAAATCTGATTACGCAAACTTTTTTCAGAATTTTCAAGTGGAATTTTTATTAATGTATAATCCGTTGCGTAACCTCTGTGGAAATCTGTACAGTTTTCACGTTCAAAGAGGACTTCAACCGTTTTCCCTATCAGTGAATCCATGTACTTTTTACGTGATTTTTCTGCGATACCGTTCATCTCAACAGCTCTTGCCGTCTTGATATGTTCGGGAATCTGTCCGGACATACTATAAGCCGGTGTACCCTGACGGCGTGAGTAGCGGAAAACGTGTACACGACTGAATCCTATTTTTTCCACAAAATCCATAGATTCCCTGAAATCTTCGTCTGTCTCTCCGGGGAAACCTACCATAATATCGGTAGTGAATGAACAATCGGGAAAATATTTCCTTATTTTCCGGACGAGTTTGTAGTATTCTGCGGTGGTATAGTGACGATTCATAGCTTTTAACGTCCTGTCACAACCGCTCTGTAATGACAGGTGAAACTGTCGGCATAGTACCGGTACGGCGGAAAGTCTTTTCAGTAAATCGTCCGACATTTTTTCCGGTTCGAGTGACCCTAACCGTATACGCTTTACACCGTCGACGGCGGAACATATTTCCACGGCATCGGCAAGATTCGTACCATGTTCCATACCGTAAAACGCAAGATTTATACCGGTAAGCACTATTTCCTTCTTACCCGTTTTTACCGAATTTTCCGCCTCAGTCCGTACGGATTCAAGAGTACGTGAACGGCATCTGCCACGAGCGTACGGTATAATACAGTAAGTACAGAACTGATTGCAACCGTCCTGAATCTTCATGAAAGTTCTTGTATTATTTTCAAACGCCGGAAAGTCAAGCGTTTCAAACTTATCACCGGTGACATATTTTTCTACCGATATTCTGCGTTCACGGTCTTCAAGATATTCACACACAAGCCGTAACGTATCTTTACGATTTTTCGTACCGGTCACAATATCCGCACCCGATAATTTTTCAAGATTCTGTGCGTTCGCCTGTGGATAGCAACCCGTCATCACTATCACCGCCGACGGATATTTCTTCCGCATTTTCCGTAACGTCGCTATTACGTCATTGTCGCCGTATTCCGTTACGGTACAAGAATTTATAACAATAACGTCCGCACCGTCGGGACTGCCGGAAATTTCAAAACCGTTTTTCTGAAATGATGTCTTTAAACTTTCCGTCTCATACTGATTGACCTTACAGCCAAAAGTTATAAAAAATACTTTATACATATTTCACCTTATTACCACAATTTATTCTTAAAATCGTCATGTTAATACTGCACAAATTTTACCTGTAATTTTTATGCAGTATAAATAATTATTCGTTATGAATAAAAAGAATATTACAATCCGTACCCGATTATATCAAAACGCCGAATTTATCGGAATTGCCTTGACATTCTGAAAAATTCGTGTTATTATATAGTTGCGGTAGGGAAAAGCCGTAAAAAAAAGCAATAAACAATAAAAAACTATCTCTGAACAGGAGGCACTTTGCAATGACAAAGACAAAAATTTTTCTTCAGGCAATCAATGATGTCAAGGAGTTCGTGACAATCGTTATGCGTTACGAATTCGATATTGATTTAGTTTCCGGCAGATATGCCGTTGACGCTAAATCGATTATGGGTATCTTCAGCCTTGACCTCTCAAAGCCTATCGAACTTGATGCACACACCGATGATGCGGAAGATTTCTTCAGGGAAATTGAAAAATTCATAGTAGAGTAAGATAAAAAATCAGTTATACATACACATTTTCGGCTCTGTCGTGAACGGCAGGGTCTTTTTTTTTGCATCTCATGTATATAAATTATTTTCGGTGACATAATAGAAGCAGACGTTAAGTTCTGCGGACGGCTCAGACCGTTAATGAACAGCGTCATTAAAAATCCCGATTAAAGAGGTGTTCTCAATATGTGGGACAAACTTGCACTTATTCTCCTGATAGTCGGGGGGATAAACTGGGGACTGGTTGGAATATTTGAATTTGACCTCGTCGCATGGCTGTTCGGTGGAGCAGGAAGCCTGTTAAGCCGGACGGTTTATATACTTGTTGCGATTTCGGCGGTA
Source organism: Ruminococcus sp. (assembly GCA_029055625.1). GTDB lineage: Bacteria > Bacillota > Clostridia > Oscillospirales > Ruminococcaceae > Ruminococcus. Next base: position 5,988 of record JAIDCY010000080.1, read on the forward strand.
TGGTCAATATCCTTACTTTTCCGGAGAGACGAGGCAATTTCCTATAACAACCAGTAAATCAGAACACACGTTCCCTTAAGTGATGCCGTATGGGAACGGTTTTGAATAGCAAAAAGGGAGGTAGAAATACCTCCCGTATTTTTTTATAATCAGTCGCTGATATATGGGAGCAGTGCAATCTGTCTTGCTCTCTTAACTGCCACTGTAAGTTCACGCTGGTGATATGCACAAGTACCTGTAACACGTCTGGGAAGAATTTTCGCTCTTTCCGTCATGCACTTTCTGAGCTTGGCAAGGTCTTTATAATCTATTTTCTCAATTCTGTCCGCACAGAACATACAAACTTTCTTGCGTGGCTTCTTTGAGGGACGGGAATTTCTTTCCTTTTCCATAATCAAACTCGCACGTCTTAAGGACGTGACACACTCCTTTCGTAAATAGTAGTTCTTTGAACTCAGAACGGTAAATCGCCGTCGCTGAGGATTTCCTCGTAATCGTCCATATCTCCATAGGACATACTGTTATTTTCGGAAACATCGGGCTGAACAGAATAATTATTTTTGTTGTTATTATTTGAATAGTTATTCTGTGCGGAATAATTATTATAGTTGTTGTAATTGTTGTAGTTATTTCTTCCGGATTCGGACTTACCGCCGACAAACTCAACACTGCCTACAAGTACTTCTGTTTTATAGTGTGTAACATCGGAGTGGTTTTTATCCTGATAACTGCTGGTTCTCAGTTCGCCCTCAGCACACATCATCTTGCCTTTACTGAAATAACGATTGATAAATTCCGCCGTCTGCCCCCATGCGACACATCTGATAAAATCCGCACTTCTTTCGCCTGTTTGTTTGTTAGCGAATTTCTGGTCAACAGCGAGGGTAAAACTACATGATGTAGCCCCTGTCTGGGTCTGACGGGATATAGGGTCAGCGGTGAGCCTGCCTATTAAAATAACCTTATTCATACGACGCCTCCTAAAAAATAAATTATTCTATAACAGTAACGAGTGAACGGAGAACGCCGTCATTGAGGTTAAGTCTTCTTGAGAGGTCAGCCGGATAATCGGGCTTTGACTCAAAAGTGTAGATAACATAGTAACCCTCTGTCTCGTCTTCGATAGGATACGCAAGTTTACGCTTGCCCCAATCTTCATTGACTTCAACAGCTTCGGCGTGTCTTTCGATTCTCTGACGGAACTTTTCAACGAGTGCCTTCATAGATTCTTCGCCGTTTCTGAGGCTGAAAACTACCATTACTTCGTACTTAGCGGATACCTTTGCCATTAAAAATACACCTCCTTCTGAATTATGCCCGCAACTCTCTACGGGCAAGGATAACAACAGTAACGCTTTTCACGATACCATTTAATTATACCACATAAGTTACAGCTTGTCAAGACTTTTCCGGAAATTTTTTTCAGAAAATTTTCAGTCTTGACAAAATGGTTATTTAAATGATATAATTACAGAAATATCTGTGAAAGAAGGGAATAATATGACATATAACGAATATATAAAATATTTAAAAAAGAGCAGAAGACGTGGAATAAAATTAGGACTTGAAAGAATTTCCGGACTTTTGGAAAAACTCGGAAATCCGCAGGAAAAGACTAAAATAATACACGTTGCCGGTACAAACGGTAAGGGTTCATTCTGTGCAATGATGTCGGCGATTCTGACGGAAGCCGGATACAGAACCGGTAATTTTTCGTCACCTGCTCTTACAGGAGTTACCGATTATTTCCGCATAGACTGTCAGGAAATATCGGAAGAAGATTTTACCGGAATTATGGATATTGTTTATCCTGTCTGCGAATCGATGACGGATAAACCTACTGAATTTGAGATACTCACAGCCGTTGCTTTCTTACTCTTTGAACATAAAAATTGTGACATTGCAATTGTCGAGTGCGGTATGGGTGGCGATACCGATTCCACTAACATTATAACCGCTCCGGTTTTATCGGTGATAACGAACGTACGTAAAGACCATACGGCTGTTTTAGGAAATACTATCGAGGAAATAGCATCTCATAAAGCCGGAATTATAAAGCCGGATTGTCCGGTATTTTTCGGTGGTTACGATATTCCGGATATTATCCCCAAAACCGCACATGAAAAAAATGCGGAACTTTTCACCAATGACAATTCAGAAATAAAATCCTGTTATCCTGCACCGATTTGTAGCCTGTCGGGGACTTCGTTCATGTATAAAGGTTTTCAGATAAATCTTTCACTTATCGGCGTACATCAATTTGAAAATGCCGTGAACGTCCTGAACTGCATTGAAATCCTTAAAAAGAACGGTCTTGAAATCCCATACAGTGCTATAAAATCCGGTTTCGCAGGTGTAAAATGGCACGGACGTTTTGAAATCCTCCGTCAGAATCCGCCTGTAATTTTCGACGGCTCACATAATCCCGACGGTGTGGAATATCTTTCGCAGACTTTACAATATGTTTTCGGTAAGCAGAAAGTTGTATTTCTTATAGGCGTAATGGCAGACAAGGATTATACCTGTTATGCGGATATATTACGTGAACATATCGACACAGTTTTTACCGTAACACCGGATAATCCACGTTCTCTTGACTGCCGATACCTTGCGTCAGCTTTTGCAAAAAACGGCGTACCACCTCTTGCGTTTCCGGAATTCAAAACCGGTATAAAAATTGCTTACACCTACGCAAAGAAAAATAATTTACCACTTATCGCAATGGGTACGCTATATATGTACAAGGATTTTATTGATACACTTGACGGAATCTGATTATTTCCGTGACTTGTTTTTTCCGTAAATTATATTAAGTCCCTTTATCAGAAGGCTCTTATCAAGTATAATATCACGTCTGCATAAAGGTACTACTAATTCCGCAAGTCCGCCGGTGGCAATGACCGTACATTTTTCTCCGAGTTCCTGTTCAATGCGTTCAGTTATGCCGTCCAGTGCACAGGCATTAGAGTATAACATACCGCTTTTCATGCAGTCGATAGTGTTAGTACCGATTACCTTTTCCGGCTTTTCAAAGTTGATACGTGGTAACTGTGCTGTCCGTGAAATGAGTGCGTTGGTAGCCGTACCCATACCGGCTATTATCAGACCACCGATATAATTTCTGTTTCCGTCAATGACAGATACAGTAGTAGCCGTCCCCATATCAATTATAATCTGCGGTATGGAATACTGATTTATTCCGGCAACGGCATCTACAACCTGGTCACTGCCGAGCTGTGCGGGATTGTCTATCAGTATATTCAGACCCGTTTTCACTCCGGGACTTATTATCATTACGTCTATGCCGAAAAGTTTTCTGATAGCCTCCGAGACCGTACCTGTCACCGACGGTACAACAGATGACATTATAGCATCGCTTATATCTTCCACCTGAAATTTATTCATTTCAAGGATATTCTTTATCAACGACGCATATTCTATCGCCGTCGCCTGATGATTCGTTGAAATCCTCTCGAAAAGTACAACGTTGTTGTTATTGTCCATACAGCCGAAAACTATATTAGTATTGCCTATATCTACAGCTAAAAGCATTTTTTATACCTCCATGTTTTTTATAACTCATTATAACATATTATCCGGAAAAAATCCAGTAATTTACAAAAATAATTAAGATTGACAAAAATATAAACATATTGTAAAATAATATAAAGAGGTGATTTTTTTGGAGGAATTAATTGTATACGGTATTTTCGCAGACCTCGGTTCACAATCGGAAAATCTGTATCAGAAAAAACTTGATATGCTTTTCCTTGAAAATCCCGATAATAAACATCTGCTTCAGCTTGAATTACTTTCCGGAAATATCTTGGAAAGTATAATCTATATGACAAATCATATACACCTTAATGATATTCAGACGGAATCGTTTAAAAGAAATCTTGCGGAATACCTTAAAAAACTGTACTATGAAATGGATATAGACTATTTCTGCGGACTCTGTTATAAAATATGGAATTTCAGACTTCCGGAAAGTATCAGAAATGACGAGTATTTCGACGTACTCAGTTATGTATATGACGGTTCATGGTTAGGGTGGGAATACGCACGGAAAAATCTTGAAAAATTATTTTCACATTACGGATAAATTCAAAAGGAGAGTTTAAAATGCTTACAGGAAAAACAGTACTATTAGGCGTTACCGGTTCGATAGCGGTATATAAAATATGCAATCTCGCACGTATGCTTACAAAACTTGGTGCGGATGTACACGTCGCAATGACGGAAAATTCCACAAATTTTGTACATCCGCTTACTTTCGAGACCCTCACACAGAACAAGTGTCTTATAGATACTTTTGACAGAAATTTTCAGTACAGTGTGGAACACGTTGCGATAGCGAAAAAGGCGGACGTTGTAATGATTGCACCAGCATCAGCAAACGTAATCGGAAAAATTGCGAACGGTATCGCCGATGATATGCTGACTACAACGGTCATGGCGTGTACTTGCAAGAAAATAATCGCTCCGGCAATGAATCATAATATGTTTCATAATCCGATAGTACAGGATAACATAAATAAATTAAAAAAATTTGGTTACGAGATAGTACCGGCTGTCAACGGAATGTTAGCGAATCGTGATACAGGAGACGGAAAACTACCCGACGAGGAAACGTTACTTGAATATATAATCCGTGAAGTAGCGTTTGAAAAGGATTTACAGGGACGTAAAATTATGATTACCGCCGGAGCTACTCGTGAAAGTATTGACCCTGTACGCTTTATCACGAATCATTCAAGCGGTAAAATGGGGTACGCACTCGCAAGGATAGCAATGTTAAGAGGTGCGGAAGTGACGGTAGTTACCGGACATACAGACGTTAAACCGCCAATGTTTACGGACGTAATAAAAGCGGAATCCGCTGAGGAGATGTTCAGAGAAGTAACCACACGTCAGGGGGATTACGATATTATAATAAAAGCCGGAGCGGTTGCGGATTATACACCGGTCACGACTGCCGATAATAAAATCAAGAAATCGGACGGTGATATGTCGATACCACTGAAGCGTACTAAAGATATACTGCAATATATCGGCGAACACAGACCCGATAATCAGATAATATGTGGTTTTTCCATGGAAACGGAAAATATCATAGAAAATTCACGTCAGAAACTCGACAGAAAAAAATGTCAGATGATTTGTGCAAATTCGCTGAAGACTTCCGGAGCAGGTTTCGGGACGGATACAAATATAGTAACTCTTATAACGTCCGATAATACGGAAGAATTGCCGAAAATGTCAAAAGAAGAGGTTGCGGAAATAATTCTGACCCGTCTTGATGAGTTATACAGGCGAAACAATCAGTTGACATAATCCGGAATATATGATATAATTTCAGGGGAGATGATTTAATTGAAAAATACATTTGGTGAAAGCGTATCTGTTACGATATTCGGCGAAAGTCACGGCGTAATGATAGGTGCGGTACTCGACGGTCTGGCATCTGGGATAGAAGTTGACGAAGATTTCATAGCCTCGCAGATGGAGTTAAGAAAATCTGTCGGGGCGTTATCTACAGCACGCCGTGAAGCCGATAAAGTAAGGATAGTAAGCGGAGTGTTTAACGGTAAGACTACCGGTACGCCGATAACTTTCATAATCGAAAACGGCGATACAAGAAGTAAGGATTACGGCGAACTCGCATATAAAGCACGTCCAGGACACGCAGACTATACCGCACAGATGAAGTATCACGGATTTCAGGATTTCCGAGGTGGTGGGCATTTTTCCGGACGTATAACCGCCGGACTGGTTGCATCGGGTGCGGTAGTAATAAAAGCCCTCAGAAAAAAGGGAATAAATATCGGTACGCACATACTGACGTGTGCCGGAGTACGTGACAGGGATTTTGATAATCTCACGGAAGATATTGACACTTTAAACGGTCTCGATTTTGCGGTACTCGAAGAAGATTCAAAAAATCAGATGACGGAAAAAATCGAACTCGCTAAACGTAACGGCGACAGCGTCGGCGGTACTCTCGAAACGGTTGTTACGGGATTTCCGGCAGGTATCGGTGAACCGTGGTTCGATACTATAGAGGGCGTACTTGCACATATACTTTTCAGCGTACCGGCAGTGAAAGGCGTTGAATTTGGTGACGGTTTCGGGATTACAGAAAAATACGGCAGTATCGCTAATGATTCTTACTACTCCGATAACGGAAAAGTAAGTACCAAAACCAATCATAACGGCGGAGTATTAGGCGGTATTTCTAACGGTATGCCAATTCTGTTCCGTACAGCCGTAAAACCTACGCCGTCGATATACAAGGAGCAGGAAACCATTGACCTGAACACCTTACAGAATACCACTTTACAGATAAAGGGACGTCACGACCCCGCAATAGTACACCGTGCGAGAGTGGCTATAGATAGCGTGACCGCACTTGTTTTATGTGACCAGCTGGCATTGAGATACGGTACGGACTGGTTAGCAGAATAAATAATTGAAAGGAAATTTTTTAATTATGGCTATGAATATTATAAGGGAATTACCACATCCCAGTGAAATAAAATCCGCACACCCATTACCACAGGAGTTAATTGATATAAAGTCACAGCGTGACGAGGAAATAAAAAAGATTTTCAGCGGTGAGGAAAACAAATTTATCCTGATTATAGGTCCGTGTTCCGCAGACCGTGAAGACAGCGTACTTGATTATATAACACGTCTCCGAGAGGTACAGGAAAAGGTTAAGGATAAAATTTTTATAATTCCGAGAATATACACCGGTAAACCTCGTACCACTGGTGACGGTTATAAAGGTATGTTGCATCAGCCTAATCCCACCGGTATGCCTGACCTGAAAAGCGGTGTAATAGCGGTACGTAATCTGCATATAAGGGCGTTAGCGGAAACAGGTTTCACGAGTGCCGACGAAATGTTATATCCGGAAAACTACAGCTACCTTGACGATTTACTTGCATACGTCGCAATAGGTGCAAGGTCTGTAGAAAATCAACAGCACAGACTTGTATCAAGTGGTGTGAATATTCCTGTAGGTATGAAAAATCCGACATCAGGCGATATATCGGTAATGATGAACGCTATCACCGCCAGTCAGCATTCGCACGCATTCATATACAGAGGTTGCGAGGCTAAAAGTGACGGTAACCCATACGCACACGCTATACTCCGTGGATACGTCGACGACAGGGGAAATTCTTTCCCGAACTATCACTACGAGGATTTAATAAGACTTTCCGATACGTACGCACAGAAAAATTTACTCAATCCGGCACTGATAGTAGATACAAACCATTCAAATTCCGGCAAGCAGTACAACGAACAGATTCGCATTGCCAAGGAAATACTGCATAGTATGCGACACAGTGACGATATCAGAAAACTTGTCAAGGGTCTCATGATTGAAAGCTATATCGAGGACGGCTGTCAGAAAATAGGCGAAAATATTTACGGAAAATCCATTACAGACCCATGTTTAGGCTGGGAAAAATCCGAAAAACTCATTTACGAAATTGCTGACCTGCTCTGATGTTACTTGAAAAACTGATAGGTGCAGAAATTACCGGAATAAATCATATATACGATTACTGGCAGATTTTAACCGATAAAGGAACTGTTAATATTTATGGTAATGTAAATTCGGAAATATTTGATTACGTAATAAACTGCCAAATCATAAAAATAAAGTATAGTAATGAAAATTATTTGTACATTTATTTAAGTAATAATAAAATTATTATGATTTTTTTGGACAGTCCGGACAATATACCTGAATATTTTTCAATATATCTTGATACAGGTGCTG
>JAIDCY010000081.1 GCA_029055625.1 Ruminococcus sp.
TTGCAACCGCAACCCTTATTATTTTATAATTTATAAGTATTTTATATTTTATTTCATTTCTTACCATAATCTTTGATTGTAAAAAATGAATAATATCAACAAAACAGAGTGCAGTTAAGTTATAAACGGTACTCTGTTTCTTTCATATTTTTCAGAACTTCTGAAATATTCCCATTGATACAAACCGACTGCCTTGCAATCTGTTCAGGACAGAAAGCCTCGCCATAATTCACGCAGACATAAACGGCATCAGGATTTTCAGAAGTCATCTGCCAGAACGGATATTTTATAATAACAGGTGTATTATATCCCACACCAAGTTCCATAAAAAGTATATGCTGATTTTTTCGTGTACGAAGAAAATTTTCATATCGTTCAGCTGCTTTGTACCAGCTGGTATCTTGTACAAATTTGTCATCTGCTCGCAGATTCATGGTCATGGGCTTACCACAATGCGGACATTTCGGAATAAATTCTGTAGGAATTTTCATATCGTCCTGCATATCAAGCATAGGAATAATAATCTCTTCATTATCCCACGTTTCCTGACAACACGGTTCACCGCACTGAAAAAGTCCGTAATCGCCTTGTGTATAGAAAAGACGTTTTTTATCAAAACCGGCTTTCTGAAACTGGTGGTCTACATTGGTAGTTATTATAAAATAATCTTTGTCCTTTACAAGTTCATACAACCGGCGATAAGTACCGTTATCAACGTCCATATAGCGATTGACATAAATGTATCTTGACCAGTATGCTCAGTGTTCTTCCGGTGTCGGAAACGGATAAAATCCACCAGAATACATATCCTTAAAGCCGTATTTTTCTATAAAATCGGAAAAATGTTTCTGAAATCTCGCACCCGAATATGTAAATCCTGCCGACGTGGAAAGTCCTACGCCTGCTCCGATTATGATTGAATCCGCCGTTTCTATTTCATGTTTCAGTCTTGCGATTTTATCTGAATAACTTTCTGTAAATTTCATAATCATCATCTCCGAACACATTGAAAATAATTTTTATATTATTATTTTTAATAAATTCCCTGACTGTCTTCACAGCAATTTCTGAAGCCTCACGTTTCGGGAAACCGAATACACCGGTAGAAATACAACAGAATGCAATACTTTCAATGCCGTTCCTGACCGCAGTTTCCAGACAGCTTTTATAACAGCTTTGCAGAAGTTTACAGTGTTTGTCGGTCAGTCTGTAATGTACAATCGGTCCTACAGTATGAATCACATAATCACACGGCAGATTGTACTTAGGGTAATATACCTCATTTGCAATAGCACTTTTGCCTGGCTCAGTATGTCTCATAGCTAATACTGCTCTTTCATTTTGGAGCTTTGCAAAGTGCCATTTAATTCCTGAATCTTCACCTGTTCCAAAGATGGTAAGTGTCCGATAGCTTCTTTAAGCGTTATTTCTTTTTCAGATTGCGGCCAAGCCCAATGCAAGCCATTTTTCCACATCTTTATTATTGCACGAGGTCTTGATTGCACTATTCCATAATCTTTTGCATTAAGCACTTTAATCTTTATGATATATCTATCTCTATACTTTGATTTCAATATCTGTTCAAGTGTATAGTAATTATCATTATAAGGAAATAGCATTTCTATAAATTTCGGAACATTCTCTATAAGTATGTAATTAAAATCACAAGCATCAATCACATCAAGGACTTCAAGGATGAGGAAATTTCTACGATCCTTTTCATATTGATGCTGTCCCTTATTTTTTCCGAGCGTGTTTAATCCTTGACACGGAGGGGTTGCAATAAGAAGCTCTGCCTTGCTATCATTTGCAATTTTTATCATTTTCTTTTTTGTATCGTCATTTGTTATATCGTCACATATCATTTGTGTTTCTGGGTAAAAGAAAGAATAGCATTTTGCTCTTTGCTTTACAAGTTCGTTAGCAGCTATTACGGATACTTTATCCTTATGTATTCTAAGTTCGCCAATTCCTGCACTTGAAAACAAAGAAATAGCTTTTATTTTTTCAGACATTTTATTTCACCTACAATCCTTTCTATCATCAGTGGAGGAATTTATTCACCAATAACTTGCCCTATAAGTATTTCAGGTGTATCATCAGGGATATACCAATCTGTCGGCAAAGAATTAAGTATCATAAGCTCCAATGGTGTAAGGACACGAGCATCGGAATAAGTGCCATTATCTAATAATCTGCCTGGATGAACATTTCTTTGAGAAGCTATACAATCATTTCGTATTGTAATAGCTGGAGCAGGCTCGTCCCACTTTATTCTACGATAAGACGACTCATATCCTTTAATTCTTGTACCATCTTTCTTTTTAGGATAATACACATCATTTGAGAAAGCTGATTTGCCGGTTGGAGTATGTTTCATCCAAAGTATATTATTCTTATCATGCTTTCTTGCAAAGTGCCATTTAATATCAGATTTTTCGCCTGATTCTAATGATAGCAAATTTCCAATAGCTTCTCTAACAGTTACTTTTTTATCAACAGGCTGCGGCCAATTCCACTTATCAGACTTAGTACACATCTTGATGATTAGGGAAATGTTCATAAAGAAGTATCAGAAAACAAAATGGCAGTACAGCAGGTTATGACAAATATTAATAAAAAGATATAATTAAAAAGGCGATACCTCAATTCTTAAACCAGGTATCGCCTGTAATTTTCTTTTTCAAATGATATTTATATTAAATATTTAATATATTATACTATTGCATTTTTTGTAAATTAATGATACAATAAAATACGGATATTATGTTTTAAGGAGGTTTAAAATGACTGATACAAGTAAAAAAGCGGTCAAGGAATTTGTACAGCGTTGGACGGGCAAGGGTTATGAAAAGGGTGAATCGCAAAGGTTTTGGATAGACCTGTTACAGAATGTCTTAGGCATATACAACGCTACAGAATACATTATCTTTGAAGAACAGGTGAAACTTGACCATACGTCCTTTATCGACGGTTATATTGATGCTACACACGTTATGATTGAACAGAAAAGCATCGGGAAAGACCTTAGAAAAGGTATAAAACAGTCGGACGGTACTTTTTTAACTCCGTTCCAACAGGCGAAACGTTACGCATCTGAACTGCCGTACTCGAAACTCCCACGGTGGATTATTACGTGTAACTTCTCGGAGTTTCTGATATACGATATGGAAAAGCCTAACTGCGAACCTGAACAGATTTTCTTAAAAGACTTACCAAAAGAATATTATCGACTTCAGTTCCTCGTCGATACCAGAAATGACAGGATTGAAAGGGAAATGCAAATCTCCTTACAAGCCGGTGAACTCGTCGGAAAATTCTATGACCTGATACTCCAACAGTATAAAGACCCTGATTCACCGGAAACGCTGAAAAGTCTGAATATGCTGTGTGTCCGATTGGTATTCTGTCTTTATGCGGAGGATTCCGGAATTTTCGGAAGTCATAAGATGTTCGGTAATTATTTAAAAAAATTTCCTGTAGATGAAGTCCGTGAAAAACTGATAAAACTTTTTCAGGTACTCGATACCAAACCAGAAAATCGTGACCCCTACATGAATGATGACTTATCAGCGTTCCCATATGTCAACGGTGGACTGTTCGCCGATGAGAATATTGAAATCCCACGTTTTACGGAAGAAATAGTAAACCTGCTCCTGAACGGTGCAAGCAAGGTTTTCAACTGGTCTGAAATCAGTCCGACTATCTTCGGTGCGGTCTTTGAAAGTACGTTGAACCCTGAAACACGTCGCTCGGG
>JAIDCY010000082.1 GCA_029055625.1 Ruminococcus sp.
ACTTTGAGGAACGTGGCGACGCTTTCAAGAAACTTGTTGCAGGTCTTAAAAATTAATTAATAATTATTAATTGAATAATCCTCTTGACTTTTCCGGGAAAATGTTGTATAATATATCCGTGAACTTTTTCCGGACAGGAGGTACGTTATGGACAAACACCGGCAGATTGCCTTTATACTGGCGTTTATCGTCGCTCTGCTTATTATGATGATTGGCAAGGCTTGTACAGATAGTGCTATGAAAAAACGTCCCAGACCTGCTCAGAATGTCATACAACATAGTACGCAGACACCAGATTTTAATAATAACGTTTATAATAGTACACCGGTTCAGACCACTACCACCGCACCGGTTCAGACCGAACCATCAGTAATATACGTCACAAATATGTTAGGCGAGGTAGTCGGCACGGAGCAGGCGGAAACAGTTCAGGAAACGACAACGACTGAAACATTATCAATGCTCGAGGAGTACAACGCCGGTAAGCAACAACATAATAATGACATTCCGGCGGAAAATAATTATCAGCAACCGTCGGGAATCCATATCACTATACGCTGATTTTTGGAGGTAAAAATGGTTAATATCGAAATGGAAAACGGAAAAAATATAAAAATTGAACTTTATCCGGAAATCGCACCGATTACGTGTGAGAACTTCGAGAAACTCGTAAAATCGGGCTTTTATGACGGTCTCATATTTCACCGTGTAATATCCGGCTTCATGATTCAGGGAGGCTGTCCACTTGGTACAGGTACGGGCGGTCCAGGTTGGAACATCAAGGGCGAATTTTCTTCAAACGGCGTACCAAATGACCTCAAACACACAAGAGGCGTAATTTCCATGGCACGCTCAATGATGCCAAATTCCGCCGGTTCACAATTCTTTATCATGCATCAGGACGCACCACATCTTGACGGTCAATACGCTTCTTTCGGAAAAGTTGTCGAGGGAATGGACGTTGTAGACGAGATAGCCGGGGTAAGTACGGATTATCACGACAAACCGCTTGAACCGCAGATTATGAAAAAAGTCACAATTGAATAATGCGAGATGCCGGAGACTTTCCGGCATTATTTCTGAAAGGATTGATTTTTATGTTATATATCGGATGTCATCTGTCGGCGTCGAAAGGCTACGCAGATATGGGCAGGCAGGCGGAAAAAATCGGAGCGAATACGTTCGCATTTTTTACGAGAAATCCACGGGGCAGTACCGCAAAGGCGATAAATCCGGCAGATGTCGAAAAGTTCCTGAAAAATTCGGAGAGTTTCGGAAAACTCGTCGCACACGCACCGTATACTCTTAATCCTTGTGCTTCCGACGAAAAAATACGTGAGTTCGCACGTTTTGCGATGGCGGACGATTTAAAGCGTATGGAGTATACACCGGATAACTACTATAATTTCCACCCAGGGTCACACGTCAGACAAGGGGCGGAAATCGGTATTAATCTGATTGCGGAAATTCTGAACGACGTTCTCACGCCGGAACAATCAACAATAGTATTACTGGAAACTATGTCGGGTAAGGGTTCGGAAGTCGGGAAGTCGTTTGAGGAGTTGAGAGAGATTATTGACCGTATACAGCTAAAAAATAAAATTGGTATATGTCTCGATACGTGCCACATATGGGACGGTGGTTACGATATAGTAAACAATCCTGACGGTGTTTTTGAGGAATTCGATAAAATAATAGGTCTCGAAAGGTTAAAGGCGATACACCTGAATGACAGTCTTAATCCGTGTGGTTCGCATAAGGACAGGCACGCCAAAATCGGCGAAGGTTGTATCGGAGCGGATGCACTTGTTAAATTTATTAATCGTCGGGAAGTGAAAGGATTACCGGTAATTCTCGAAACGCCTAACGATATGGACGGTTACGCACGTGAGATAAAGTTTCTGCGTGAAAATTACAGTGACTGAAAAAATTGACCGCACCTGAAAAAGTGCGGTCATATTATTTGAATCAGTCAATTTTTGCGATAGTTCCGTAAAGTTCACGAGGTGCACCGATTGCGTTTGATTCGTCGGTATCTATATGCATAGCACGGGCATATTTTTCCGATACTCGACATACAACATCACCGAGGATAGCACTTCTTTCGGGAGTTTCAACCTTTACCCATACAACTTCTTTGTCCTTTACGCCGAGTTCTTCAGCATCTGCCGGAGTGAGGTGTATGTGTCTTTTAGCGACTATCACGCCCTCTGAAATTTCAACTTCACCTGCCGGACCTATCAGCTTACAAGCTCCCGAACCGGCAATATCTCCCGATTCCCTGACAGGTGCGACGATACCTATTGAACGTGCATCAGTTGCGGAGAGTTCCACCTGAGTTTCCGGACGTACAGGACCTAAAATTGAAACGTTTGCGAGTTCCTTTTTAGTACCTACTACCGTTACACGTTCCTCACAGGCGAACTGTCCGGGTTGTGAGAGGTCTTTTTTCTTGGTTAGTTCGTGACCCTTTCCGAAAAGTATTTCAAGATGTTCTTGTGTCACGTGGACGTGTCTGGCGGAAGTTTCTACGATAAATTTTTCTGACATTTTTTTATACCTCCAAAAAATTCTATTAAATATATTCTACACCTTTTTTAACAGAACGTCAAGAGGTATCAGGAAAATTTTGTCATAAATGCTGTTATCACGTACAAACAAAGGGTATAAAAAAGAGCGTCCCGAAGAGGAGTCGAACCTCCGGCCTACTGCTTAGGAGGCAGTCGCTCTATCCTACTGAGCTATCGGGACATCTTCTACATTATATCACAGTCTTTTATAAAAATCAAGTCCCGCAAGAAAAATTTATTTTTTAACAGAAAAATTTTCGTGATTGACATTTTTTTTCTTTCTGATATAATAGTATATAGAAAAGGAAGTGGATAAAATGGAGGAAGTAACAAATTTCACGGAAACTACTACGGAGGCTTTAAACGCAGTAGATACGATACACGAGCAGGTCAACAGGGCATCAAGTGTATTTTCAGGAATGGCGAAGTACTTCACAAGTATGATGCCATCGGTGATAACGGCGGTTATAGTCCTGATACTCGGCGTACTCATTTCAAGACTTGTCGCACGTATTTCAGCAAAAGCACTCCGGCAGACCGCACTTGACAGCGGTGCGAAAAGTTTTCTCGTATCGCTTATCCGGATTCTTTTGTACGTCGTTGTGGTAATCATGGCATTATCAGTGCTCAACGTGCCTATGTCGTCGATAATTACCGTATTCGGTGCGGCAGGTCTTGCGGTGAGCCTTGCGTTACAGAACTGTCTTTCAAATCTGTGTGGGGGATTCATCATACTTTTTTCCAAACCTTTCACCGTCGACGACATCATAGAACTTGACGGTACTGTAGGAAAAGTAGATGCTATCAGCATACTTTATACGAAAATAAAGACTTTCGACGGAAAAACGGTCTTTATCCCGAACGGTAAGATTTCCGACGCAAAGATAATAAATTATACGGAAAGTCCGGAACGTCGGATAGACCTTAAATTTGACATAAGCTACTCCGGCGATTACGAAAAGGCGAGACTTCTTATTATCGATATACTCGACAATGACCCTTACGTACTCGATACACCTGCTCCGGTGGTGAGAATGTCCGCACATAAAGAGAGTTCAGTGGAAATTGATACGCTCGTATGGGTTGCGAACGAAAATTATAATTCCGTCCGGTACAGTATTCTCGAAAATGTCAAATCCGCATTTGAAAGGGAAAATATAGAAATACCCTTCAATCAGATTGACGTACATATTAAGGAGTAAATTTTTTATGGCGACATCAAAACGTAAGAAAAAGCGTCGTTTATTTAAATTTATAGTTTTCCTTATAATAGTATGGTGGTACAATAACTATACACTGAAGACTAACCATGTTGAAATCACTTCCGGAAAAATAAAAAATCCTGTACGTATAGCGATAATAAGCGATACCCATTCCACAAAACACGGTATAAGTAACAACGCAATTCTCCGACGTGTACGCAAGGCAAATCCAGATATGGTTTTAATTTTAGGCGATATGTACACCTGCGACAGTCCGGCGGATATAATGCGTATTCCTGTAGACCTCACTTCCGATATTATTTCAGCAGGCTATCCCGTATATTTCGTCACCGGCGAACACGATACAGACCAGTCATATATAGACGCAATGGTAAATACTGGTGCAAAGCCGATGAATTACGCTACAGAGATTACGGAGATAAACGGTAATAAAATCCAGCTTTTCGGGATAGATAACGTCTATTACTCGCCGACTTTTAATTTACGTAACGAATTTACAGTAAATCCGGATTGTTTCAGCATTTTAATGGCACATATCCCGAATTACGAAAAATTTGCGGATTTCGACACAGACCTTACAGTATGTGCGGATACACACGGCGGAATGGTACAACTGCCATTTGTAGGGGTCATGATAGATTCCGACAGTATGCAACTTTTTCCGGAAATGTACGGCGAAACGGTTTATGATAAGGGATTTTTTGACTATCCGGGCGGTACAATGTTCATAACCTCCGGAATAGGCGTATCACCTTTGCCGGTAAGGTTTAATAATCGTCCGGAGATAGTGATAATGGATATAAAAAGCGAGGTGAATTAAAAAATGTATACGGATATAGCGGTAATCGGTGGGGGAGCGTCGGGATATTCGTCGGCGGTATCTGCAAAGGAAACTTTTCCGGCGTGCGACGTACTTATTATAGAAAGGCTTTTCCGAACCGGCAAAAAAATAATCGCTTCGGGAAACGGTAAATGTAATCTTAGTAACAGAAAAATATCCGCTGAAAACTATCACGGTACGATAGATGCAATGCGGATTATCAACAAAACGCCGGATTATTACGAATTTTTCACCGAAGATATGGGTGTTATATGTACTTTCGGCAGTGAGGGCAGAGAGGGTGGAATATATCCACGGAGTAACAGTTCTGCTACTATAGTTAACGCTTTCCGGTTGAAACTCGATTCACTCGGAGTACGTGAGATATGTGATTTCAAAGTTGAGAGCGTAACCCGTAACGGTGATAAATATATTATCCGGTCAAAGAATGATGAGATAGTATGTAAAAAAATAATAGTAGCCTCCGGAGGTTATGCAGGTACGTCTTTCGGGACGGACGGCACGGTATTACGAATGTTTCGTGATATGGGATATAAAATATCAAAGATATGTCCGGCGGTGGCATCACTGAAAGTAAATCCGGAGAGTATAAAAGGTCTGAAAGGCGTGAGGGTAAAAGGTAAAATATCGGCGGTATCAGGTGGGAAAGTTCTGCGGACGGAGTACGGCGAAATGCAGTTCAACGAGAATAACGTATCAGGAATATGTGTATTCAATCTTGCGTATCTTTTCGGCGACTATGAGGGAAATTTAACGCTCCGTGCCGATTTTTTACCGGATATGCACCACAACGAAATTACGGAATATCTCGAAAAAGTACGTGAAGACCGTTCGGAGAATACACTTGAAGAGTTTCTGACGGGAATTTTCGTAAAAAATCTTGCGGTATGGCTTGTAAAAAATGCGGTACACAGACCGGTCACGGAAAAAATATCCACTCTTACCGATAAGGAAATCAAAAGATTAACGGATATGATTAAACATGTCGAATTTCAGGTGACAGGTTGTTCGTCGTGGCAGAACGCACAGGCAACGTACGGCGGTATTCATGCGGATTGTGTGACGGAAAATCTCGAATCCAGACTACATAAGGGAATATATTTCTGTGGGGAAATTCTCGATACGGTGGGCGATTGTGGCGGATATAATCTGCAATGGGCGTGGTCATCGGGGATATGGGCAGGTAAAAAATGTGCGGAATCGCTGAAAGGTGGGAAAAAATGCTGAGAGTAAATAATATAAGAGTACGGGTTGATTTTGAGTTTTCGCAACTTGAAAGTCTATGTCGGAA
>JAIDCY010000083.1 GCA_029055625.1 Ruminococcus sp.
TACTAATTAATTATATAAAAAAAAATTCTTTTTTTCAATCAAAAATTCAAATATGCGTAGAAATTCAGATTTTTTTTTTTTTTTTTTTTTTGTGTGTGTGTGCAAAATATACATAAATTTTATATAAAAAAGTCCCTGTAATGAAGTACACTACAGGGATTTTTTATTATGACTGATTACTGTTTTGTATAGGATTCAATCATTTTCTTGACCATGTTTCCACCGATAGAACCGGCTTCCTTGGAAGTGAGGTCACCGTTGTAACCGTGTTTGAGATTGATACCGAGTTCGTTAGCTGATTCCATTTTGAATCTTTCGAGAGTTTCTCTGCCTTTCTGTGTTGTTTCGCTGTTATTGTTGTAATTGCTCATGATTAAAAACTCCTTTGAAATAATTATTGATGCCGTGATAGTATTATGACACGTCAGGCGGAAATTATTTATGGAAATTTATTCATAATCATCGAGAAAATTGTGAACGCCGTCGGAATCTTTGTAAGCTATAATCGTACTCAGATTTACATTCTGAACGCTCCGGAAGATATTTTTTTCCACCTGCGGATTAGTCTTCACGAGTTCTGCGATAAGATTTTTAACTTCCATTCTCTTGGAAACGGAACGACCGTCAGGTTCGCAGGTAGTGCAGGTATCGGTGAATTTGCAGGCACATTGAATAAAATGCAGGTCATTGTAGTCACGCCAGTGTTTGATGTCATTTTCACGGATAAGATACATAGGACGGATTAATTCCATACCCTCAAAGTTGGTGCTGTGTAGTTTCGGCATCATTGTCTGAACCTGTCCGCCGTAAAGCATACCCATAAGGATGGTTTCAATGACATCATTGAAGTGGTGACCGAGTGCGATTTTATTACAACCGAGTTCCTGAGCCTTACTGTAAAGGTAACCTCTTCTCATTCTCGCACAGATATAACACGGATTTTTCTGAATATTGAATACAGATTCAAATATATCGGATTCAAAGATATTTATAGGAATCGACATTGATTCCGCATTATTTTTTATTATTTCGAGATTTTCCGGACTATATCCGGGGTTCATTACGAGAAATTCAACGTCAAAAGGGAATTTGTCGTGATGTTTGAGTTCCTGAAAGAGTTTCGCCATAAGCATGGAATCCTTACCGCCGGAGATACAGACTGCTATTTTGTCGTGTGGGTTTACGAGTTTGTACTCGTTTATAGCTTTCGTGAATCTGCACCATATAGATTTTTTAAATTTTTTCCTGATACTTTTTTCCACGTCTTCCGTAATCTGACGGTTAATCATTTTTGCCCTTAACCATTCAACGTAACCGCCTTTAAGATTGTAAGCGTCAAGACCCTTTTCGCAGAGAATATCGGCGACATCACGGCTTATTATACCGCTTCTGCAACATATTATAAGTTTTTTATTTTCCGGTAATTTTGAGGAAAATATATTATCATAAGGAATATTTACGGAGTTATGAATATGTCCGTATTCAAAAGCTGATTTATCCCTTATATCGATTATAATGTATTCCTTTTCAGACATATTTTTAAGATTTTCAGCAGTCATTTCATTTATCATAAAAGAAGTCCTTTCCGAGATAATTTAACACGCAAAACGCAAAAAAAGGACAGTCCCGAAGAACTGCCCTTGTAAAAAACACTTGTCCGATTAACGAAATCAACCGAGTTCAGCGAAGTACTTGATAGTTCTTACCATCTGTGATGTGTAAGAGTTTTCGTTGTCATACCATGAAACAACCTGTACTTCATAGAGGTCATCAGAAATCTTGGAAACCATAGTCTGTGTAGCATCGAAGAGTGAGCCGTATCTCATACCGATAACGTCAGAAGAAACAATCTGATCTTCATTGTAACCGAAAGATTCAGAAGCGGCAGCCTTCATAGCAGCGTTAATGCCTTCCTTGGTAACGTCTGCACCCTTAACTACAGCAGTAAGGATAGTAGTAGAACCGGTCGGAACAGGAACTCTCTGTGCAGAACCGATAAGCTTTCCGTTGAGTTCAGGGATAACAAGACCGATAGCCTTAGCAGCACCAGTTGAGTTAGGAACGATATTAGCAGCACCTGCTCTTGCTCTTCTGTAGTCGCCTTTTCTGTGCGGACCGTCAAGAATCATCTGGTCACCTGTGTAAGCGTGGATAGTTGACATGATACCACTCTGAATAGGTGCGTAATCGTTGAGAGCCTTAGCCATAGGAGCGAGGCAGTTAGTAGTACATGAAGCAGCGGAAATGATAGTATCTTCAGCTGTAAGAGTATCCTGGTTTACGCTGTAAACGATAGTCTTGAGGTCGTTGCCAGCCGGTGCGGAAATAACAACTTTTTTTGCACCTGCGTTTATATGAGCCTGAGACTTTTCTTTTGAGCAGTAGAAACCTGTACATTCAAGAACAACGTCAACACCGATTTCACCCCATGGGAGTTCAGCAGCGTTAGCCTTAGCGTAGATTGTAAGGGTTTTGCCGTCGACTGTGATAGTACCTGCTTCATCATCAGCGGAAACGGTGTGGAGATTCTCACCGATTTTACCGCAGTAACCGCCCTGTGCGGTATCGTATTTGAGGAGCTGTGCAAGCATTGAAGGCTTAGTAAGGTCATTGATAGCTACAACCTCGTAACCTTCTGCGTCGAACATCTGTCTGAATGCGAGACGACCGATACGGCCGAAACCATTAATAGCAACTTTAACTGACATTGGTAAATTACCTCCTAAAAAAATTATATATCTATTATAAATCAAAACGGAAAATATTTCAAGGGGGTTCGATAAAAAAATAACAATTTTCAGAAATAATTGTTTATTTTTCATAAAAACGTATAATTTATGGCATTCTGAATCAGTAATAATGACGTAACAGGTCAGGGAGCAGGGATATATATAATAGTATTCCAAAAAATTTAACTGATTATATAATGTTTCCGTCGGGAAACACTATACACAAAAAAAATTCAGTAATATTAAACATATTTTTATAAACTTTTTGTTGACAATATTCAAAAAAAATAGTATAATATATTAGACAGCGGATTTTAAGCTGTCGGGAGAATTTATTGTAAAGAAGTGAAATTTTATGATAAAAGGGTATGAAATAGAGCGGAAATTTCTTGTTGTGATGCCGGATATACAGAAACTCGATGTCCGGCGGAAACTCGGAATAGTGCAGACGTATCTTATAAATGGTGAGAACGGTTCGCAACGCCGGGTACGTCGTATAGAGGAGTGCGGAGAGGTGAAGTATTTCTATACGGAAAAACTGTTTCTTACCGGCATAACACGTAAGGAAATGGAGTATGAGATAAACCGGCAGGAGTACGAACGGCTGACAGGACAAGCCCGGACAGATTACGTACCGATACACAAGACGAGGTACTGTTTCGACTACAGAACACAACTATTTGAACTTGATGTTTACCCGTTTTCAGAAAGTCTTGCGGTAATGGAACTCGAACTTGATTCCGAGGAGCAGGAGATAATATTTCCGGAAAACGTAGAGATATTAAAGGAAATTACAGGAAATCCGGCGTATTCAAATGCGAGGATTGCGACGGACGGAGCGTTTCCGATTCATAATTAAAAATTAACAATTAGTAATTATTAATTAAAAACAGGGGGGATTTCATGGCGGAAAAAATTATAACAGTCGATAATCAGGAACAGCTCGCCGAACTTTTCGGGCATCTCGACGGCAACATAAACCGCATTCAGAAAGAGTATAACGTAAGTATCGTAAGCCGTGACGGATATATAAAGATAATAGGCGATACTAAAAACATATCCGGAGCGGAAAAGGCGGTCAAGATACTGCTGAAGATGTCAGGCACGGGACAGGCTTTAAGTGAACAGACAGTAAGATATGTAACGTCAATGGTTACCGACGGCGTGGAGGAACAACTCGAAGAACTGAAAGGCGACGGAATATGTCTGACGGCATCCGGGAAAATATTACGTGCAAGAACGGTAGGACAGAAGCGTTACGTTGATATGATACGGAATAATACAATAGTACTGGGTATAGGACCGGCTGGAACAGGCAAGACGTATCTTGCGGTAGCGATGGCGGTCAAAGCGTTTCGGGAACATAAAGTCAGGAAAATAATTCTTACAAGACCGGCGGTTGAAGCCGGAGAGAAGTTAGGATTTCTGCCTGGGGATATGCAGGATAAAGTTGACCCTTATTTAAGACCTCTTTATGACGCATTGTTTGATATGTTCGGGGCGGAAAGTTTCGGACGATACATGGAAAAGGGTATAATAGAAGTTGCACCGCTGGCGTATATGCGTGGACGTACTCTTGACGAAGCGTTCATAATACTTGACGAGGCACAAAATACGACCTCTGAACAGATAAAGATGTTTCTGACGAGATTAGGCAATGAGAGCAGAATGGTTATTACCGGCGACGTAACGCAGATAGACTTACCGGAAACGAAAAAATCGGGACTTGTTGAGGCGGTAAAGATACTGCAGGGTATCGACGATATAGCGATACACAGATTCACGGAAAAAGATGTAGTACGTCATAAACTCGTACAGGATATAATAAAGGCATACGAAAAGTATAATGAAAGGAAGATAAAAAATCATGGCTAAATTGAAAGTTTTTGTAAAGAATAATCAGACGGAAGTTAAAGTACCGGTAGGAATCAGACTTCTGATACGCAGATGCTGTCAGGCGGTACTCACTACCGAGAATTTCGGAAAAGATGCGGAAGTAAGCGTATCGTTTGTGAGTAATGACGAGATAAGGAATCTGAATAAGATTTACAGGAATAAGGACAGCGTAACAGATGTACTGTCATTTCCGCTGACAAGTGAGGACGGCACGGAAGAGATAAACCCGGAGACAGGTTCGGTACAGCTCGGCGACGTCGTAATATCGCTCGAAACGGCGGTAAAACAGGCACATAATTACGGTCACTCACTGGAACGTGAGGTGGGATTTCTTACCGTACACTCTATGTTGCACCTGCTCGGTTACGACCACGAGACAAGCCAGTTAGACCAGAGAATCATGAGGGAAAAAGAAGAATCCGTACTTGAAAAACTCGGTATATCAAGAGATGCTACTTTCATAATACAGGAGGATAATAATTAAGATGTCAAAAACAGCATTTGTCACGATTGCGGGATATACTAACGCCGGTAAATCTTCACTGTTAAATGCGATAGTCGGCAGGAAAGTAACATCAGTAAGCGATAAGCAACAAACTACACGTACACGTATAACCGGTATAAAAAATATCGAAGATATACAGCTTGTATTTTTCGATACCCCCGGACTGCATAAGCCGATAAACAGATTAAGTGAACATATGTTGAATACGGTGAAAGAGTCGGTAAAGGATATTGACGGCATTGTGTATGTGCTTGACTGTACACGGAAAATGAACCGGTATGAAAAGGATTTGCTGAAGTCGGTAAACGAAACAGGAATACCGGTTATACTTGTAATAAACAAGATAGATTTGATGAAGAAATTGCATGACCTCGCCCCGATAATAGCGGAACTTGCGGAGGAGATAGAATTTCAGGCGGTAATACCTGTAAGTATCAGGGAAAGACAAGGCGTGGATATAGTCATAGAAGAAATCATGAAACTTGCGGAAGAATCCGTACATTTTTACCCCGATGATATGATTACTGACCAGCCGGAAAAAGTAATAGTTGCGGAGATAATACGTGAAAAACTGCTTGGCGTACTCAAAGAAGAAGTGCCACATGGTATAGCGGTAACAGTTGAACAGATGGCAGAACGTGACAGGGACAATAAAGTTCCGATACTGGATATTTCAGCGGTAATATATTGTGAAAAACCGTCGCATAAGGGTATCATAATAGGTAAGGACGGAAGTTTGTTGAAACTCGTCGCTACTAACGCAAGACGTTCACTGTCAAGATTTTTCAGAATAAAAGTAAATCTGCAATGCTGGGTAAAGGTAAAAGAAGACTGGCGGAACAGTGAGAATTTAATACGAAGTTTCGGACTTTCTGATAAATGAACAGTATAAAAGGAATAGTACTGAAAGAACGTAATACCGGTGATAACGGAAAATTCATAGACATTCTGACCGCTGAAAACGGAGTAATGGAACTGACGGTAAGAGGTTCACGGAAGATAAACAGTAGTTTGTTGAACTCCACACAACTTTTTGCGTATTCGGATTTCTGTTATCACGAGAGTGAAAAATATAAGATACTGAAGAGTGCAGAACCGATACGGATATTCTACAGACTGCGTGAATCACTTACGGGAATATCATTAGCGTGTTATATGGCAGAGGTAGTGAAATACTGTTCAGATGTACAGAATATTGAGATACTGCGACTGTTTCTGAATACGTTGCATTTTCTTGAAAACGGACTGAGGGACGAGGAAATGCTGAAGGCAGTGTTTGAATTAAGACTTATGGCGGATATGGGATTTATGCCGGACGTTGTAATGTGCCGGAAGTGTGGGGCATATGAACCGGAAGAATTGTATTTCAGCGTACAGGAAAGCTGTTTCTGTTGTACTAAATGCTGTGAAAGTAAACCTCCGGGGAGTTACAGGATAAATATTTCAGTACTCAGTGCGATAAGACACATAGTACTGACGGATTTTGAAAGGCTTTTCAATTTCCGGACGTCCGAAAGTACGATGAAAACGCTTGAATATTTATCGGAGAAATATATTAATGCCAGACTTGAAAGGAATTTCAGGACGCTTGATTTTTATAAATCAATCAGGAGAACGATATAAAGGAAAATTATATGAATAAATATTTAAAAACACTCGAACTTGACAAGATACTTGAAATGCTTGCGGAATGTACGTCAAACGAAGCAACACGACGTATGGCACTGGAATTAAGACCTGATAACGATATGGAAAGGGTACGCTATGAGTGCCTGAAGACGTATCAGGCATTTAACCTGTCGGTACAGTTCGGAACGCCACCGTTCAGTAATTTCAGGGATATAACGACGATTTCCGCACGGCTTAAATCGGGAGCGATAGTATCGTTACGTGACCTGCTCGATATTGCGGGAATGTTAAGACAGATAAAGGGATTATACGACTGGTACAGACATTGTGAGAATATCGAGACGGAATTAAGTTACTTATTTTCGAGACTTTCACCGAATGACTGGTTACTTGAGAAACTGGAAAGGTCAATAATATCGGAGAATGAGATTTCCGACGGTGCGAGTGCGGAACTTTCAGCGATACGGCGTAAGATAAACAGAGCAGGTATGCAGTTGAGGGAAACGCTTGATAAGATGATAAAGAACAAGACCACGCAACAATACTTACAGGAAAATACGGTAACAATCAGGGACGGAAGATTTGTACTGCCTGTAAAGTCGGAACACAGGGGACACGTCAGCGGATTGATACACGATACGTCGGCGACCGGTCAGACGATATTCATAGAACCTATGGCGATAGTAGAAGCTAATAACGATATACGCATCTTAGAGGGTAAGGAGCAGGAGGAAATAGAAAGAATAATCCGTGAACTGTGCCGTGAGTGCGGAGAGTATGCGGATACTTTGTGCGAAAACTATAAAATCTGTACGGAATTAAACCTTTATTTTGCAAAATCCGGACTTGCAACCAAATTAAACTGTTCACTTCCTGAAATAACCGACGACGGAAAAATAAATCTGAAAAAAGCGAGACATCCGCTGATAGACCGTAAGAAAGCAGTACCAATAAATATAAAGCTCGGCGAGGAATATAGTACGCTGATAATAACCGGATCGAACGCCGGGGGTAAGACGGTAAGCCTGAAGACTGCCGGACTTCTTTCAGCGATGACGATGTGCGGATTATTGATACCGGTTGCCGACGGAAGCAGTATATCCGTATTTAATCACATACTTGCTGACATAGGCGATAATCAGAGTATAGAACAGAATCTTTCTACATTTTCCGCACATACGAATAAAGTAATAGAGATACTCGGAATTGCTGACGAAAATTCACTTGTACTGCTTGATGAACTCGGTTCAGGTACAGACCCTGTAGAAGGTTCTGCATTAGCGGTAGCGATAATAAAAAGGCTCATGACGTCGGGGGTCAAGACGATGGTTACGACGCACTATCAGGAGTTAAAGATATTTGCGATAGAAAATAATGACGTTGAAAATGCATCATGTGAGTTTGATATAAAGACGTTACGACCGACGTATCGGTTAATAGTGGGTTCAGCAGGAAAATCAAATGCGTTTGCGATTTCCGAAAATTTAGGTATGCCATCGGATATAATAGAGGAAGCACGTACACTTGTAAGCGAATCGGACAGCCGTTTTGAAGAGGTAATCGGTAAACTCGAAGCGTCACGGATAGAACTTGAAAAACAAAAGGAAGATATAGAACGTCTGAGGGTAGAGATTGCGGAACATGAGAAAGTACTGCGAGAGGAACGTGAAGAACTCGAAAGACGGAAAGCGGAGGAGTTAGAGAAAGCACGAGTACGTGCGATGACGATAATAGAACAGACAAAAGCGGAATCGAACGAGTTAATAACGGAACTTGAACAGATAAAGAAAGAAAAAGACAGAAAAGACTTCGGGGAAAGAGTATCAGGAGTTAAAACAGGTAGTAAACAGCGGTTCAATAAGATGTACGATACCGCAAACCCAGTAGACAGGCGAGACCCTAACGCAGATTACGTACTGCCAAGAAAATTAAGGCGAGGCGATACGGTGTATGTAGTGGACTTGCAGAGAAAAGGTATAGTTTCCGGAGCCCCTGACGGTTCAGATTCCGTATTCGTACAGATGGGCGTTATGAGGTCAAAGATAAAAATATCACGGTTGAGACTGGAAGAGCCGGAAAAGGTTACGTATCAGAACAAGTCGGCGAGACGTACCGGAAAAGTAGGTGTAAAAGTAGAACGTCGTGGGAGTATGGAACTGGATATAAGAGGTTTTGCGTGTGATGACGGCGTATATCAGCTTGACGCATTCATTGATAAGGCTGTAATGTCGAATATCTCGACGGTAACGATAATACACGGAAAAGGTACGGGACTTTTAAGAAAGGCAGTCCATGCGAGATTGAAGTCGCACCCGTCAGTAAAGAGTTTCAGACTGGGCGTTTTCGGTGAGGGTGAAGACGGCGTAACAATAGCCGAGTTAAAATAAGGAGGTGATATATTATGCAGAAAATGCTGATAATAAATAGTATACATTATTTCAGTAGGGATTATTACAATAGGCGAGGAGATTTAAAATTTAATAGCGATGGAGTAATTGAATTAAATAATCATCTCAAGAGCGGTTGGAAAGTTGTAAATATGCAATCCAATGCAGTAGAGACAGAAGAAACTGTTTGTCACATATGTTATGTAGTAATCGAAAAGAAATAAATCCGAAAAAATTTTCATATTAACTCTTGACAAATTTAATAAAATATGATAGAATGATACAAATTGCAGAAGAAGCTTCGGTTTCACGTACCGCCATTCCGTTGACGGTGAGGCAAGATTTTTTAACCGGCAATGTTGTGTTGCCTTATTGATTCGGCTTTGTGCCAATAAATTTTTATAAGTTTTCATCAGCTTGTGAAAGGTCAATAAGAGTAGTAAAAGGTAATCTTTGCTTATATAGACTCTGAAACCAATATGAAGTTATAATGCATAATTATATGTATTTTCATTGCACGTACCGGTTGATGAAGCCTGTATGTGCATTTTATTTTATGTTATAACTTTAAGAGGTGAAAATATGGAAAATAAGTTAAAACTATACGGATTCAATAATCTTACGAAGTCATTGAGTTTCAATATATATGATGTATGTTACGCCAAGACCCCTAAGGCACAGCTTGACTATATAGCGTATATCGACAAGGCATACAATTCCGAACGCATAACAGAAATTATGACTACTCTTACTACTATGATAGGTGCGAAAGTCCTGAGTATTTCCCGACAGGATTATGACCCGCAAGGAGCATCTGCAACGTTTCTTATCGCCGACGATACAATGATTCCGGCAGGCAGTGAGACTATCGCACATCTCGATAAAAGCCATGTTACAGTGCATACATATCCGGAGTACCACCCCGATACGAATATAGCGACGTTCAGAGTAGATATAGATGTTGCGACGTGTGGGAAGATAACGCCCCTTACCGCTCTTGACTATCTGGTTAACAGTTTCGATTCCGATATAATAACAATGGATTACAGAGTGCGAGGCTTTACACGTAACGTCAGCGGTCAGAAACTCTTCATAGACCACGATATAACGTCCATACAGGACTATATAAATAATGATATACTGGAGCGTTATGATGCCGTGGACATCAATGTATATCAGGCTAATATATTTCATACAAAGATGCTGATAAAAGAGATAGAATTGCAGAACTATCTTTTTAATACGGACGTTCGGGAACTCTCACCACGTAACAGACTGGCGATAACAAACAGTCTGCGACGTGAGATGATAGAAATTTTCAGCGGAAGGAATGTTTTTGAGAATGGGACTTTCACAGATTAACGCACCGATATACGAGGCTTTAAGAAAATTCCGGCGTATGCGTGTAGTGCCGTTTGATGTACCAGGTCATAAGCGTGGACGTGGTAACATGGAACTCACGGAATTTTTAGGCGAAGACTGTATGAGTGTAGATGTAAATTCAATGAAACCGCTTGACAATCTGTGCCACCCTGTATCGGTGATAAAAGATGCGGAATATCTTGCAAGTGAGGCTTTCGGGGCGGAAAACGTTTTCTTCATGGTAGGCGGTACAACGTCAGCGGTACAAAGTATGATAATGTACGCTTGCAAGAGTGGTGATAAAATAATAATGCCCCGAAACGTTCACCGGAGTGCGATAAATGCCCTGATTCTGTGTGATGCAGTACCGGTTTATGTAAATCCGGAAGTAAATAAACAACTAGGGATAGCGTTAGGGATGTCAGTAGAGCAGGTAAAGAAAGCGATTGAAGAAAATCCGGATGCAAAAGCTATACTGGTAAATAATCCGACGTATTACGGAATATGTTCAGACCTCCGGAAGATT
This sequence comes from Ruminococcus sp., assembly GCA_029055625.1. GTDB lineage: Bacteria > Bacillota > Clostridia > Oscillospirales > Ruminococcaceae > Ruminococcus. Next base: position 11,035 of record JAIDCY010000083.1, read on the forward strand.
ACGGAGATAGCCCACGCACACAATATGCTTGTACTCGTCGACGAGGCACACGGTACACATTTCTACTTCGGGGAAAATTTTCCCGTAACCGCAATGAGTGCAGGTGCGGATATGGCTTCTGTGAGTATGCATAAATCCGGCGGAAGTCTGACACAGAGTTCGTTTCTGCTTATGGGTAAGAGGATAAACTCCGACTATATGCGACAGATTATAAATCTCACACAAACTACAAGTGCATCATATTTATTGCTGTCGAGTTTAGATATTTCACGTAAAAGGCTTGCATTAAGCGGACGTGAAATTTTTGCGGAAACTGTCGAAATGGCGGAGTACGCACGTTCTGAAATAAATTCGATAGGCGGATATTATGCGTACTCGAAAGAACTTATAAACGGTGACAGTATATACGATTTTGACGTATCGAAACTGTCGGTATATACCTTGCCGATTGGACTTGCCGGAATAGAAGTATATGACCTGCTCCGTGACGAGTACGATATACAGATAGAGTTCGGCGATATTGGAAACATTTTAGCATATATATCAGTCGGCGACCGGAAACGTGATATAGAACGTTTAATCAGTGCTATGTCTGAAATAAAGCGACGTTTCGGGAAATCGGGAGCAGGTATGTTGACACAGGAATATATAACCCCTATAGTAGCGGAAACTCCACGGAAAGCGTTTTATTCAGATAAGATGTCATTACCGCTTGAAAAGTCTGCCGGTCACGTATGTAGTGAATTTGTAATGTGCTATCCGCCAGGGATACCGATACTTGCCCCTGGTGAACTGATTACGGAAGAAATAATAGAGTATATCCGGTATGCGAAAGATAAAGGCTGTTCGATGACCGGTACGGAAGATATAAATATTGAGTATCTGAACGTCATAATATAATTAATAATGCATAATTAATAATTACTATAAGGAGTTTGTTTATGGAGGTTAAGGTTAAGAAAACAGGAAATCCTAAAATAATAGGAGTTATTTTTGTACTTTGTGCGGTAGTTTTTATTATTGTAGGTATAATAGCACATTATGATATAAAAATTCGTGAAAAAAGATGTACGGAATCTGTAACGGCGGAAGTAGTGGAGAATATAGAAGTAAAATCTGCATATAAGCCGGTTTTTGATTTTGAGTATAAGGGAAAATCTTACAGAGTAGAAAGTAGTGTTTCAAGAAGTCCGGCACTTTTTGAAGTAGGCGAAAAAACGGAAATAAAAGTAAATCCGTCAGCACCTGAGGAAATTTATGTACCTGCCGATAATACCGTTAAATTGATAGGTATAATATTTGCTACAGTGGGAGCAGTTTTTCTTATCGCCGGAATACTGTTAATTAAGAATTTATAATTAAGAATGCATAATTATTAATTATGAATTGTAAAAGAGGTATGGGAATGAACGAAAAAATAATTTCCGTCAGGACGGAAGAACTCGGCGAACTTCATGGCAGGGACTGTATATACATTGATACGGTAACGCAGGACGATATGGATAATCTTATTTTTGTAGGTGAGATAAACGGTCATCTTGCGGAAAAATTCAGGACGGACGATTTTATTAAATACAGACTTACTTTTCAAAGGGTTCTGGCGTACTTTGTATGCGAACTTGATACATATGAAAATATCGATAATTCCGCACATCTTGATTATAGCAGTTTCAATATCGTAAAGGGTAGTAAATGGCTTGAAAGTCTTCCGGTACGCAGTGACTTTGATAAATCATTATACAGACATTATCAGGTTTTTACATACGATTTTGTGTATAATATTATTGCCGTGGATTTTGATTTTAAAATATAAAGAAAGGATTTTTTTAATGGAACTTTGGTTTACTGAAAAGCATACACCGGAAGTTAAATTTTCGATAAAGGTAGACAGGCAGTTATACAGCGGTAGAAGTGAATTTCAGCGGATAGATATATTTGATTCAAAGGAGTTCGGACGTTTTCTGACACTTGACGGCTATATGATGCTCACGGAAAAAGACGAGTTCATATATCACGAGATGATAACACACGTACCTATGGCGGTACATCCGAACCCGAAAAATATTCTCGTAATCGGAGCAGGTGACGGTGGGGTTATCCGTGAACTCACCAATTATAACAGTGTGGAAAATATAGACCTCGTCGAGATTGACGAACTTGTAGTAGAGGTCAGCAAAAAGTATCTGCCAGTTACGGCGTGCCGGTTCGACGACAAAAGGTTAAATATTTTCTATGAGGACGGCGTTAAATTCATACGGCGGTGTGAGAATAAGTACGACGTAATAATAGTAGATTCTACTGACCCTTTCGGAGTAGGCGAGGGGCTTTTCACTAAAGAATTTTACGGTAGCTGTTATAACGCACTGCATGATGACGGCATAATGGTAAATCAGCATGAAAGCCCGTTCTATGACGAAGATGCGATAGCTATGCAGAGGACACATAAGCGTATAACGAGTAGTTTTCCGATAAGCAAGGTATATCAGGCACACATACCAACATATCCGTCGGGACACTGGTTGTTTGGCTTTGCCTCAAAGAAGTACCACCCGATACATGATTTAAATCCGTCCGCATGGAATCTGCTGGGAATAAAGACCCGTTACTATAATACGAGACTTCACGCCGGAGCGTTTGCGTTACCTAATTATGTAGAGGAGTTGTTAAAAGATGTTGAGTAAGAACGTACATACATTTATTGCGTGCGATAGCGAATACGAAAAAGCGGATATAGTACTTTTCGGAGCAGGTTATGACGGTACAACGAGTTTCCGGGCGGGTACGAGATTTGCACCATCTGCGATAAGAAATGAAAGTTTCGGGATAGAGACATATAGTCCGTATCAGGACAGGGACATGACAGACTTCTGTTATTTTGACAGCGGAGATTTAGAATTACCGTTCGGAAATCCTGAGCAGGTACTTGACGATATAAAAGAGCGTTCGGGAATAATACTCGCTGACGGAAAAAAACCGTTCATGATAGGTGGTGAACATCTCGTCACATTAGGACAGGTCAGGGCGGTAAGCGAAAAATACAAGGACTTGTATATAATACACTTCGATGCCCACGCCGATTTGAGAGATAATTATTTAGGACAGAAACTCTCACACGCCTGCGTAATCAGGAGATGTCACGAGATTGTCGGGGACGGTCGTATATATCAGTTTGGCATACGTAGCGGTGACAGGGAAGAATTTAAGTTTGCGGAAAATCATACAGAAATGCACAAGTTTAATTTTGACGGTCTCGGAGAAACGGTTGAAAAACTCAAAGGGAAATCGGTTTATCTCACTGTAGATTTGGACGTGCTTGACCCTTCAGTATTCTGCGGAACAGGTACGCCGGAGGCGGAAGGGGTTACATTCGGTGAACTCCGTAAGGCATTAACTCTTGTATGCCGTGAATTAAATGTAGTCGCCTGTGATGTTAATGAACTAAGCCCACCGTATGACCAGTCAGGCGTATCAACGGCGGTAGCGTGTAAGATTATCAGGGAAATGCTTTTAGCAATAGTTTAAGGAGGGGGATTATGGAACATGATATAAATTTGAATATTCATTATAC
>JAIDCY010000084.1 GCA_029055625.1 Ruminococcus sp.
AAAGAATGAAAAGCAGTTTTCCTGTGTGTCGCAGTCAACAACAAGCACGTTCTTGTCTTTCTTCTGAAAGCTGTACGCAAGATTGATAACAGAAGTTGTTTTTGCAACTCCGCCCTTGTTGTTGAAAATTCCAATTTTTATATTTTTCATTATATCAAACCTCATAAGTAAAAGAGTAGTAGTTTTTTAAGTTCTTCTCCAAGAACTATTTATATACTTTGCAGCAATTCAGGGTTATCATGGATATTGCCGATAATTTCAACTTTATGGTTAATATTGCTTAATTGTACAACTTTAATCGGTCTGTCACTTTCAGCAGTAAACATTCCGAAATAGCCAATCCATTTAACCTGTAAAATCATATTACCCTGAATATTGCTACCCTGAATATTGCGATAATTGCGATAAATCACTATATCATCAACACAAATTCCATTGCCTTTTCTGTCGTAAAATCCTGTAAACTGTCCGACTGTTTTGGGAATTACCTGCACGCTTTTCAGCTCATCTGAATCGTTCATACTGATGATACAGGTCTTGCTTGAATCGGAAACCGGTACACCGTAAACCCACTCATCATTATCTAATCTTTTTCCCCTGAATAAAATTTCATGGTTCATAATATCAGACCCTTCTATATTTTTATCTGTCAGAATCATCTTCAAATCTGAAAAGTTTCATATACGTTTCAAGCATTTCAATCACGCTACTTCCAAGATGTTCACGTGAAAATGTTTCCTGACGTAAAATCGCAGTAAAAAGGTTATGCAAGCTGTTTTCAGAGACTTTCCTGTATGCCTCAATTTCACTGAGAACAGCATCATCATTAGAACCACTGGACTTTATGTTTTCGATTTCTTCCTGATGTGCCTGACGTTCCTGTTCAAGCTGTTCTTTAAGGTCTCCGAGTTTTCTTCCTTCTTCTGCAAGACGGTCTGTAAGATTTTCACGAGCACTGAAAAGAACGTCATTCTGACTTTGAAGTTCCTGAATCTGAGTAGTAAGGCGTTCAATTTCTGCGGTATCCTTTTCGACCGCAACTTCTACCGGACGATTTTCAAGCTCCTGAATTTGCTTTGTAAGAAGTTCGTTTTTAGAACGTTCTTTTTTCAGATTATTTTCGTTACGAGTATTTTCCGTAAAAAGTTGGCACTTAGCTCTGTCAAGTTCGGAAGTGCGTTCACGTTGCCAAGCAAGGCTATCTTCAAGAGACTTGATTTTCTGTTTCAGTTCCTTGACAGTTACGCTCTCAAGGTCTGTATTCTGCACGATTTCATCTCGTTGCGGTTCGTCCAGTTTTGCAAGAAGCGAAAGTTTTTCTGTACCAATTTGTGCAGTCGACTGCACAAAATTTTCTGAAAGATTATCAGCAATCGAAATGAATTTATATGTTTGTCTTCTTTTCAGACCTACTTCTTTTTCGCAATATTCCTCAAAATTCTGATAGCCGAGTTCTTTGTATAACTTACCGTCATGCATTTCTTTCAGACCTTTGCACATCTCATAAAGAGAAGTCTGTGCCATTTCAGCATGAAACTTTATGTGCTGATTGAGTTTAAAAGCCTTGCTGTAATCCGACGATAAAACCATTGTTTCATTTTCAGTTTGGTTATTCACTTTAATTCACTACCTTTCTTACTTTACTGAAAAAGAAATATTAATGTGATGTAGGAAATTCAGTACATACACCTTTTTTTATGTACCTACACCAACATATACACCCTTTGTTTTTTCCTGTAATACGCCTTTTTTCAGGGATATATTTTTTTAATGGTGTAGGTGATGTAGGTATTTTTTATTCTTATAAGAAAAATATTATTTTATATAACGTTATAAACGCTTTTTACCTACACCGCTTACACCCACTACTCCCATTGTCCGAAAAACAGCCTTTTTGGAGGTGAATGTATACCTACACCACATCTACATTATCGTCTACACCACACTGTTAATATAGAAATATGGATGTTCGTCTTTCCACTGATTATTCATTTCATATTCAGTAAGCATAACGCCGGTCTTAAAACGTTTGGTCATATCGCTCCAGTTTTTCTTGCAGAACCCTGAAATCTCTTTGCGGAACTCAGGAGCAGACGGTATACGTGTAATTCCCTGTTCCTCACACCAGTGACGGAAAAACTCATAAATCCTTTGCGAAGTCAGAGACGGCTTTTCACCAGTAACAAGGGAACGTGTATAGGTTGTCCAGAACTCTACCGGATAAGAATTTTCACGTTTATATTCAGTGAGATTTTCAATGCAGTCCTGTGTAATGCTGAACTGATAGTTTCTTCCGACAGCTTCTTTTAACGCCATAACAGCCTTGAAGATTATTCCGTCACGCTCATCATAAAGTTTCTGTAACAGATTAGGGTCAAGTTTATCCTTTTCAATTCTGTTCTTACACTTCACGATAATGATACGGTCATAAACATGGTCTCCCTTGTCACCGCCAAAATGTGGCAACTCGTTCATTCCGTACAGCAGAAAGCCTTTGAATTTGAAATCAAATGGTTCTCTGTTTTTAAACTCAATTGAAATCGAGTCACCACCGGTCAGATTTTTGAAAACGGCATTTTCTTCAAGTTTCATGAATGACAGGTCATTTGAGTAAATCAGACGTTTGTTATATGCGGCGGTTTTTCCGAAACGTTCGTTAAGACTTTTCAGGTCACGTTCTGCAACATTTTTAGAACCCAAGAGCATTGCAATCAGATTTATCAGCGTACTTTTTCCGGTATCTCCCTTGCCGAGCAGAAACAGTGCCTTTTTGAAACGCCAACCCTGAATGTTGGAAATAATTGCTCCGATGTACTCCAAAATCAAGAATTGTGTCTGAATGTCACCGTCTGTTAGTGTGTTTAAGAATCCGTCAAAATTAGGTGTCGGACTGTCTTTGCCGTTCCAGTTGCACGGAATCTGTATCGATGACATAAGTTGTGGAGTATGTGGAGTAAGCTGTAAAGAATGAATATTCAGCACGCCGTTTTTGAAGTTGATGTAATCCTCACTTGTGTTCATGATGTCGTGAGGACAGTGCAGACAGGTACAATCGAGAAGTTCAAGAGCCTGTTTCAGAATTGTAGGATTGACCAGTCTGATATTGAAATCCTCAATGTACTTCATTAAAATTCGCATTATATCGCTGTCGTTTGCGGTCTGATAAACACCGTCCTTGTATATGTAACGGATTTCATTGTCTAACGCTCCGTTACGGAGCATGATACAGATTTCTGATTTCTGAAAGAACTTGTAAAGAAACGGTACGGAAATTTTCACTTTATCTCCGTTGTCAACAACGAATATCGGACGAATCTGATAGAACGTCTCATCTGTTTCGCTGTTGGTAAGCTGTTTTTTGTACAGCAGTTCTCCGGCATTGTATGCACTTTCCGGAGTTGTGTACGGTACGTTTTCGGGTTTGATTTTTGACATAAATTCCTCCTGATTTTCTGCTTTTCTTTTCAGAAAAGTATTGACTTTTTGAGGAAAACATGATACAATATTATAAAGAGATAATCAGTGTTTTCCTCTATATAGTGCAGCGGTTTGGCAAGAACCACTGTACTATTTTTTTATGTGTTGTGATAGCCGACCGGAATTTCGCCACGTCTTTCCAGTTCATATCTGAGAGCTGCAACCGATACACAACATGGAACAGGCTGACCACAACTTACTTCACCCCAAATTCTGTTACGGATTTCATTCAGTGTCCAGTTCTTGACCATGTCAAGTTCCCAATCATAGACCGGCGTTCCGTTGTATTTTCTTAATGTTTCGGTATATTTCATGCTTTTCACCTCCTTTCAGTACCATTCGCCATTTCCGTTGAAATGAAAGTATTCCTTGTGGTCACCGATTTCAACTTCAAAATGAAGATATGGTTTTCTTGTTTTTGTGCGTGATACGTATTTTACAGCTAACGGCTTGATTTCAGAACGTCTTTCAAGTCCATGTGCGTTGTAGAAACGAATGAGCATTGTTCTGAAAAATTCTGTATTGACATTAAGTTTGTTGTAGCCTTTGATTTCCGCAATATCCACACCGTGAACTGCTTTAAGGTCATCAGAATTTCTCAGCTTATAATCTTTCAGACCATTTTCAACGTATGCCTTTTCAAGCTCTTTTCCTGTCATATTAATTCCTCCTTTCCATTTAAAGTAAAACAACTCCGTCCATTCAGAACGAAGTTGTTTTTTTTTGCTTACATACTCCGTGTTTGGTGGTATGTAAATAATATATCATAATCCGAGGTCGCATTGATGCCAAAATCTTTTGTTGAACAGGCACTTGCAAGATGTTCTGTGACTGGTTCAAAGTTGTGGTTCAACTGCAATCCTGACAGTTCTGAACACTGGTTTTTCAAGGAATGGATTCAGAAATCAGGCGAAAAAAATTCACTGCATCTGCACTTCACAATGAACGACAATTTTTCACTATCTGACGAGATAAAACAGCGTTATGAACGAATGTATTCCGGCGTTTTTTACGACAGATATATTCGTGGATTATGGGTGCTTGCAGAAGGTCTTGTATATGGCACGGCGTTCAGAAAAGAACATCATATCGTCGAAAATTACACTCCGACAGGTCATGAATTTTATTATATTTCGTGCGATTATGGCACTCTGAACCCGTGTTCTATGGGTTTGTGGGCAGTCGAAAAAGACAAGGCAGTGAGAATAAAAGAGTATTATTATGATGGTCGTCAAAGAGGCGTTCAGAAGACTGACGAGGAGTATTATTCGGCACTCGAAAAACTCGCCGACGGCTACCAGATTCAGCACGTAATCGTTGACCCGTCCGCCGCAAGTTTCATTACGACGATAAAAAGACACGGAAAATTTCGTGTAAGAAAAGCCGATAATTCGGTAATCGACGGCATAAGAAATACCATGACACTCCTTGAAAATGACAGAATTTTTATCTGTGAGTGCTGTAAGGACATAATAAGGGAATTTTCGCTGTACCGCTGGGACGAAAAGTCAATAAAAGATGCGGTCATCAAGGAAAATGACCACGCAATGGATGATATGCGATATTTTGTGAACACCACAATGAAACGTATCTTGAAAGAAATTCATGGAAAAGGAGGCAGAGAATGATTAGTGCGGAAATGGTCTCGTCGGCACTCAGAGTGCAGACAATCAACAATTCTGAAATGAAGGAGTCAATCCAGAGGTGGAGCGATTTATACAAAAATTCGGCATCATGGAATAATGGGCGTGTTATCAGTCTTTGCCTTGCTTCTGCGATTTCAAGGGAATTTTCACGCCTCGTGCTTGCGGAAAATGAAATTTCTGCAATCGGAGACAATTACGTATCAATGCAGTTTGAAAAGCTCCGCCCGAAACTGCCGGTCATGGTGGAACAGGCGTGTGCGATGGGCGGAATCATCATCAAACCTTATCTTTCAAATGGTCGGATTTGTGTTGATGCGGTACTTCCGGAGAGTTTTTTCGCCGTGGATTTTTCGGAAGATACAATCACGGCGGCGGTTTTTCCGGAACAGCTTGTCATCGGAAAAAACTGTTATACACGACTTGAATTTCACCAGTTCGATCCGAAAAAAAGAGTCTGTATAATCAGAAATCAGTGCTACCGGAGTAATTCTGTAGACTCTCTTGGCTCGCTGTGTTCCCTTTCGGAAGTCCCGAACTGGAGCGGAATGCAGGCAGTTACAGTGCTTGAAAACGTGGACAGACCGCTTTTTGCATACTTTAAAATGCCGTTTGCGAACATAATTGATTATGAAAATCCGCTCGGAATTTCGGTTTATGAGAACGCCGTGGAATTAATTCACCAGGCGGACGCACAGTGGGAACGCATTTTGTGGGAGTTCGAGAGCGGCGAAAGGGCAATTGATGCGACAGAGGATATTTTCCGTTATAATCAGAACGGAAAGCCGATTCTTCCGAAAGGTCGTGAACGTATGTTCAGAACATATGATATTCAGGCGACCGAAAAACCGTTTATAGAAACATTTTCGCCGGAAATCAGGGATATTTCGCTTTTCAACGGTCTCAACCGGATTTTTCAGCGAATTGAGTTTAACTGCGGTCTGGCTTACGGCACACTTTCTGACCCACAGACCGTAGAAAAAACCGCTGAAGAAATCAGGGCATCAAAACAGCGTTCATATACACAGATTTCGTCGATTCAGAGAAACTTCGAATTTACGCTTGAAAATCTGCTGTATATTTACAATTACTATTCAAGATATTTCGCATTGTCTAAGTATGATGCGGTTTTGTCGTGCGTATGGGGCGATAGTGTTCTTGATGATACGGACAAGGAATTTCAACGACGTCTGCAGATGGTAAACGCCGGAATCCTTACGAAAGAAAAGTTTATTTCATGGTATTTTCATTGCACCGAGGATAAGGCGAGTGAGTATATTCCGCAAGCTGACGGTCTTTTCGGAGGTGTTTAAATGCTGTCTCCGGAATATTACGAGGGTTGTGCGGATGCCATTATAGGGCTTTATCAACAGCTTGAAGACGACATAATTTCCGATGTTATCCGCCGGATTATGAAAACCGGAAAAGTCACAGCAACTGCACGTCACCAGATTGAACAACTTCAGGAAACAGGAATTTTATACGACGATATTCTGAAAACTATCGCCGGTCAGACTGATGCAACCGTTCAGCACGTAAAAGCATTGTTTGAAGATGCAGGCGTTGAAACCGTCCGATTCGACAACAGAATTTACCGTGAAAATGGTCTGACACCGGTTGATATACGGCAGTCTTCGGCAATGCGTAGGACGTTGGAAGCCGGTTACAGAAAAACTCTCGGCGACATGAAAAATCTGACTATGACTACCGCTAACACATCACAGACGGCATACATAAACGCCTGTAATCAGGCATATATGCAGATTACAAGTGGTGCGTTTTCGTATCAGGAGGCTATCAGGCAAGCAGTTCAGAAAACCGCTCAGGACGGTGTGAAAGTGCTTTATCCGTCTGGACATACAGACAGAATCGACGTCGCTGTAAGACGTGCAGTTCTGACCGGAGTAGGTCAGACGTGCCGTGAAATCGGTCTTATGAACGCTGAAGAATGTGGTTGTGACTTAATGGAAATTTCCGCACATTCCGGTGCGAGACCTGCTCACGCACAGTGGCAAGGAAAAATTGTATCGCTTTCCGGAAGAAAAGGTTATCTTTCAAAGTCTGATATTGGTTACGGTACAGGCGACGGTTTCGGCGGTTGGAACTGCCGTCATGACTGGTTTCCGTTCTTTGAGGGATATTCAAGGCGGAATTATTCCGAAAAAGACCTTGAAAAACTTGACGAAAAAAACATTGAGTACAATGGCAAACTTTATAATCAGTATGAAATTTCACAGATTCAGCGACGTTATGAACGTGAAATCCGCTCCGCAAAACGTGCACAGGTAGCTTTTGAAGTCGCTGTTGAGGAAGCTGATGACCCTGAACTTCTTCAGGTCATGCAGGACAGCCTAAACTATGCAAACTCGCTTGTTAGAAACCGGCAGAAAAAAATGCGTGATTTCATTCGTCAAACTGGACAAAACAGAGACTATTTCAGGGAACAAAATTATCCGAAAGAAAATACCCGAAAAGACTTGACTTCCACCAAAACAAGAGGTATAATTAATGGCAGAAGTAGCGGAAAAGCTATATTTACTGATAGTGACGGTCATTATGCTGAACTGATAGGGAAAATAGATTATAATGATAAAAAAGCTGTTGCTCTTTCGCTAATGGAATTTGAAAATAAATATAAGAACAGTAATATTGAACATTGTCGTGTTATTACTACTAATGGTGATGTTTATGAAGTTCATGGTGAACTTGATTTAGTTAATACTGAAATGCTTGGAGATTTGATGAATGGAAGTATTAATGAACATAATCACGTTACAGGAGAAAGTCAATATTCTTTTAGTTGGGAAGATTTAAAATCATGTATTAAAGACGGAACAAATACTGCATTGGCTTTTGATGAAAAATATCGTTATTCTATGCAATTTCCTGATAAAGTTATTTCTGAAGATGATTTATATGATGCTTATACAGATGCACAAAATGAAGTTGGAGATATACGTTCATATGATAGATTTTACAAAAGAATAACTATATCAGATGAAGATGAACAGCATGAAATAGTAAAAAGAACTTGTGAAAAGGTGGGCATAAAGTATGGAAGAACCAGAAAATAATTTTGAAGAATATATGTTAAAAGCACGTGCTATCCGCAATGAGTATAATAAAAAAATGGAAGAAATAAGAAAACAACGTCCTATAAAAGGAAGAGGAGAATATCCCGAAGAAAAAATATTAAGAAAAGAATGCGATGAAAAGATAGGACAACTTGCAGAAAAATATAGAAACTTAGATTAAATATATTTTTAAAACGCTCTTTAAAGGGCGTTTAAACGGCATTTAAACAGTGTTTAAAGACCATTTAAAAGGAGGAAAAATGAACGATTTTGAAGATGAAGTAAGGCAGATTATGCTTGACAAGCTGAAAGAGATGTCAGAAATTGAAATCAGTGACTGCATGGATAGTTGTGACTATTCCAGTATCTGCAGTGTAATGAACGACATAGCAAGAACCTTACTCGATAAATAACGCCGAAAAAGACCACAGGTCTTATTTTTATACCCATTTTTAAGAAAAGGAGAATCCAAAATGGAAGAAGAAAACAAACAGTCGGAAACAAAACCGACAGAAACAACGCCGGAAAATCCACCGGAGCAGGCAGTAAAAACCTACTCGGAGCAGGAGTACAATGACTTGAAGTCACAGCTTGATACCGTCAATGAAACACTCAAAACGTACAAGGATTACAAGCAGAAGTTTGAGGAGTCAGAGAGCGAACGCAAAGTCTTTGAACACAAAACAAAAGTCAGTAGTTATGTGAAGTCGCTTGGTCTGAAAGATGACATTTACGAAAAACACGTAACAGAACTTATACTTGAAAAAGGTCTGAAATTCGACGGCGACACACTCGTTGACGGTGACGGCGTTGTTAACCATTTCAAAGAAAAGTACCCGAACGCTTTCAAGTCCGCCGATACAGGCGGTTTTATCGCACCGACAGGAAATTCAGCTACCGGAAAACTTTCCGGCGTGGAACAGGCTTTTTACAGCATGAACCCTAATCTCAAATCATAAGGAGGGCTAAAATTATGCCACATATCGCACAGGAACGTTATTCGTCACTTGTTGACGAAAAACTCAGAAGTACGCTCGTTACGAAGGATAATCTTATCTTCAACAATCGCTATGAAGGTGACCCGAAAGCCGGTAAGGTAAAAATTCCGGTGAGGGACACGGAAGTTGAGGTAAAGACCTACAACAAGCAGACCGGAGCGACGATTTCGCAGGGGTCAACAGCTTATTTTGACCTGAATATCGACATTGACGAGGCTGTCAATGAAATGATTGACGGCTTTGATGCGGTGTCAGTTCCCGACGGAATTACAGCGGAACGTCTCGACAGTGCCGGATATTCGCTCGGACTTTCAATGGACACAAAGTCAATCAGAAAACTTGAAGAGACCACCGGAATTACGGTTGCTGCCACAAAAACAGCCTGTACCGACACAAACGCTTACAAGCAGGTTCTCACCGCAAAGCGTATGCAGAGCCGTCTCGGAGTGCCGAACGATGGTAAACGCTGGCTGATTGCATCGCCGGAATTTATGGAAGTCCTTATGTCAGATGACCATTTTATCCGACAGGGCGACATCTCACAGGAGTTGGTACAAAACGGCGTTGTTGGCAGGATTGCCGGATATAATGTGTTTGAGAGCAACAACACAATGTTTGAAAATACAACGCTTGTTTCCGGAAAAAAGACCTCAACAGAGTTTATCTGTGGTCATCCGAACTGATGTCACCGTGTTCAGGAATGGTCTGTTCCGGTCGGAATTAAAGACCTTACAAACGAATTTATCGGTTCTTCAGCAGTTCAGGGAAGAAAGGTCTATGGCATCGGAATTTCCAAACCGCAGACCATCTATGTAAAGCGAGTTGAAGCTTGATGTATGCCGATTTTCCCTATTATCAGGACTTTTTCAAGGGTACATTGATTTCAGACGAGGCAATGTTCCGGACTTTTTCGGAACGTGCCTCTGAATTTATCGACACAGCAACTTTTGACCGCCTCGCTAATGTGGAACTTCTGAACCGGCATAAAATCAAAATTCAGAAGTGTGCTTGTGCTTTGACGGAATTGTTTTTCCGGCGGAATATAGCGTTTCTGAATGGTGTTCCGGATTCCGAAAATATGCCGAAAACTTCCGAAAAAATAGGGGAGTATTCCATATCAATGGCGAATCCGTATGACTATATTCAGGAGATTTCCATGAACGACGATGACTTCCGGAAATCCCTGAAAAGTACGATTTTACGCTATTTGGGCAATACCGGACTTCTTTTCAGAGGGGTGGAATAATGTTCACGAACACTGAAGTAATCACGGTTTTCCACAAAACAATTGACAATGAAAAACGTCTGCCGGTATGGGAAAAACACCTGTTTTACGACGTTTACTGGGAAAACTGTTCGGGACAGTCCAACGAGGATGGAGGCGTTGAAGAAAATAATGAAATTTTTTGTATTATTCCTGAAAAATCGCTGAAAAACTTCATTCCGTGCAAGGACGATTTTATTTGTCTCGGAGATGTTGAAGAAAAAGGAAGCCTGACTATAATGGAAGTCAGGGATTTCCGCTATGGTTCGGGAAAAGTACGGCATATCGAGGTGACTGCGAAGTAATGAAATTTAATTTTAAACTCAAACTTAACGGCGTAAATCCGGAAAAAATTCACCGTACTCAAATTTACGTTGACAGCGAGATTCTGAGACGTTCTGACCCTCTTATTCCGTTTCAGACCGGTTCGCTGAAACGTTCAGGAATTACCGGAACACGTATCGGAACAGGAGTTGTAAAATATACCGCACCATACGCAAAACGCCAGTATTTCGCCGGAAAATCAAGCAGTCAGCGAGGGCGTTTATGGGTACGCAGAATGTGGATTTCGCAGAGAAAAGATATTGTTAAAAATGCTAATAAAATTCTGAACGGACGGTGATAAAATGTCAATAATTGAAAGTGTCAGAGACTTTATTTCAGGCTGTCCGTTGCTGAAAAATGGCATTCTGCTTAACGTCGACCGCCTTGGTGACAGTGAAATTGAATACACCATTGACGGTGAAATTACAGACCCGATTTTAAGACGATATACCGACGGTTCTTCACTCCGACAGTTTAATTTTGTCTTTGCAAGCCGTGAAAAATACGGTTCGGACACTTTGCAGAATATCGCAAATTCAGGATTTTATGAAGATTTCGCCGACTGGATTGAAACACAGTCAAACAGCGGAAATCTTCCTATTCTCGACAAATATCGTATACCACAATATATTGAGGTGCAGTCAGGCGGTTATGTTTTCGACACCGACGACAGCACCGCACATTATCAAATTCAACTGAAATTCGTCTATTTTCAGGACAGGAGGTACACAAATGGGTAAAAATTTAAGATACGGAAATCTGGTCACAAGACCGAAAAAACTCGCATTTTACGGCGTTCCCAACAGAGGTAATCAGCGTATGGAGGGTTTCACAGACCTCAGCTACTCGCAGAATCCGAAAGAATACAGCCGTCAGTACGTCGACGAAGAGTTTGAACGTACTGATATTATCGGTTATGCTCCGTCAATTTCGTACAGTTTTGACCGCTACACAAACAATGAAGTACTTGCGGACATCGTGAAAATCACGGAAAATGAGTACATCGGCGACCTCATGAAACGCACGATTGTAACTGTTGATTTATCAAATGGCGAAACTACTACAGCTCCGGCGAAAATGCGTGATTATGCCGTTATTCCGGACACAAACGGCGATACAACTGATTGTCTGACTTACTCCGGAAATTTCAAAACAAAAGGTTTTTTAATCGATTGCATAGCTACTTCAACGGATGACTGGCAGACTATTAAGATTACTCAGAATATTGAACGCTCAGTAAGTGCAAATATCAGTGTAACGGGCGACGGTGTGAGAAATTCGATTACAGATAACGGTTCAATGCACGTTATGGGAGAGGTTACAAAGGATACAGATGTGACAATTTCCGTTGTTACGGACTTTGCAGGGGCTGTAATATCGCTTTACAGAATATCCAAAAGCACGAGCGAAGAAGGGGCGATGGGGCTTTTCTACCCTATAAAGACCGCTTCCGGAGTAGGACATCTCGAAAACGCCGGAAACAGAATCAGTTCAGATTCGACATACGCCGTCACGGTAGAAGCCGGTGAAAAGAGTGCTTATTACACGATTGACTTGACTGCCGTTGAACCTGTCGTTCAGACTGCCTCAGAAATTTCAACTATGTCAGCGAAATCAAAGAAAACAACCGCAAAGGAGTGATAATTTATGGAAAACAGCTATATATGGTCAATAAACGGCTGTGAATTTGAAGTCGATATGGAAGATGCCGAAACAGTCGACAGATATGTTTCAGCCCTGAAAATCCTTGAAAATGCGGATAATAGACAAATGTCGAATATCTCTGAAAAAATCCGTACATACTGTAAGGCTTTCCGTGAATTTTATGACGCTTTTCTTAGTGAAGGTACGTCGGAAAAAATTTTTTCCGGAATAAACGACAACAGTCGCAAATACGACGAAGTGTTTGAATCGTTGCTTGATTTTATCGACAGACAGCATATCGAAGTAAAAAACAGAAAAAACAGATTTGCCCAGCGTTATACACCGAAAACACGATGATAAATATTTTATTCGAGAAACTCCCCGATGCCGTCGAAGTATCGGGGAAATTTTATAAAATCGCTACAGATTTCCGTGACTGGATTGCTTTTTTTGACATGATGTCAGATTCAGAAATCGACCAGAAACAGAAAATGTTGACCGCCCTGACATGGTTTACGGAAGAAATTCCGTACAATCTGACAAAAGCTTACATGGCGTTAATGGATTTTGCATCATGTTCCGGAATTAAAAAAAATTCCGAAAATCAGGACAAAAACAGCAGTAATTCAGGCGTTCCGACACTGTCGTGGCTTTATGATTCAGCGTATGTTTTAGGAGCGTTCAAACAAGTTTATAATATTGACTTAATCCGTGTCGAGTTTATGCACTGGTGGGAGTTCTCGGCGTTATTTGAGGCTTTACCGGAAGATGTCCCGATAAAAAAACGTATTGCATACCGACAAATAAGACTTTCGGACATTAAAGACAAAGAACGTCGGAAACAAATTCTGAAAATCAAAAGAGCGGTGGCATTTCCGCATGAACCTGTTTCCGCTCAAAAAATCGGGGAAATTTTTTCAATGTAAGGAGGTGGGACTTTGGCAGACGATAAACTTGAAATCCAGACGGCAATTGATACGGACGGTATCGACGACGGTATGTCTAATATTAAAAGTCTTGTCACAAAATGTATGTACGTACTCAATAACAGCGTTTCAGGGTGTATCTCTACAGTTTCCAGCCTTGGAAGTGCTTTACTGAATGTCGCCGAAAATGCTGGAAAACATCTGCTTTCGTTTGGAAAATCGGTAATTTCCGTGGGAGAAAATTTTGAAAGCAGTATGTCGCAGGTCATAGCGACAATGGGTGTGACCAAAGATGCGACAGAAAACGGCGAAAACGTCTATAACAAACTGTCGGAAAAAGCCAAGGAAATGGGGGCGACGACAAAATTTTCCGCAAGTGAGGCGGCAGATGCGTTAAATTATTTAGCATTAGCCGGTTACGATGCCACAAAAGCCTGTGATGCTCTGCCACAAGTCCTGAATCTCGCACAAGCCGGTGACATGGACCTTGCACGAACGTCTGACCTTGTAACCGATGCGATGTCTGCACTCGGTATCGAAGCGACTACCGAAAATCTACAGCATTTCGGCGACGTTCTCGCAAAAACAGCGAGTAAGTCGAATACGTCCGTCGAACAGCTCGGCGATGCGTTGTTGGTTTGTGGTGGTCAGGCGAAAATGTCCGGACTTGAACTCAACGAAATGGCTACAATGCTCGGAATTTTCGCTGATAACGGTATCAAGGGTTCGGAGGGCGGTACGGCTTTGCGAAACCTTTTGAAAAATATGTACACACCGACCTCAAAGGCTGCACAGGCTATGGAACAGCTCGGAATTTCGGCAAGTAATGCGGTTACAGGCGAACTCCGTCCGGTTCAGGAAGTTCTTATGGACACGATGTCGGCAATGGAAAGCCTCAATGAAGCCGACCGAATGCAGGCTATGAGCGATATTTTCGATGTTCAGGTTCTCGCCTCCGCCTCCGCCGCACTGAACAACAGTTCGGAAAGGTTCAACGAACTTAGTGCGGAAATCGCAAATTGTGACGGTGCTATGCAACAAATGGCGGATACCATGAACGACAATCTGAAAGGCGATGTCGCCGGATTTAAATCAAGTCTGGAGGGTCTCGGCGTTGAGGTTTACGAAAGTCTGAACCAGTCTTTGAGAGATTACGTGCAGACCGGAACCGGCTATATC
>JAIDCY010000085.1 GCA_029055625.1 Ruminococcus sp.
CTGACCGCCGACAAATCCTCCCCCACCTGTCACCAGAACTTTATTCCCGATAACCACCCTCCTCAGAACTTTTTTTACACTTACTATTATATTATATTTTCACGTTTTTTGCAAGATATAATTGTAAATTTCTTTGAAATGTGTTATAATTAACCTACGAAATGCGAAAAATTAACACACGAAATACAAAAAAATTCACATACGGGAGGAATTATGCAGAAAATTGCAGGTTATATGCGGAAAGCGATACAGAATTATCACCTTATAAGCGACGGTGACAGAATCTGTATAGCGGTTTCCGGCGGAAAAGACAGCCTTGTTATGCTGAAAGGTCTTGTTATGCTCAGAAATTTTATCGGTATCGATTATCAGTTGACCGCCGTTACTATTGACCCTTTTTTTGACGGTATAGCCGGTGACTATTCGCCGGTATCTGAACTTTGTTCCGGACTTGGTATCGATTATCACGTTATACCCACACAAATCGGTGAAATTGTTTTTGACGTCCGGAAAGAATCCAACCCATGCAGTCTGTGTGCGAGAATGAGAAGAGGTGCTTTATACAATTCCGCCGAGGAACTCGGTTGTAATAAAATAGCACTCGGTCACAATTACGATGATGTGGTGGAAACTTTTATTATGAACCTTTTTACTGAAGGGCGTATCGGTTGTTTTTCGCCGTCTACCTTTCTGGAAGACAGGAACATAAATATAATACGTCCGTTGGTACTCGCTCCGGAACGTGACATAAAAAAAGCGTCACGGGATTTAACTGTTGTAAGGTCACGGTGTCGTGCAGATGGTCACACAAACCGTCAGAAAACAAAAGACTTCATAGCCGATATGGAACGTAAAGAACACGGATTCAAAGACCGTATTTTCGGTGCTATGTGCCGGGCGGACGTTGACGGCTGGGGCGTAAGCAAATAAAAAAGACTCTCCCGAAGGAGAGCCTTTATTTTATCGTATGGACATTTTTTATTTCTTACGGCTTTGATTAGTCGTTTTTCTTTCTGAGTACAAATGCTGTACCGATTGCAACGGCAAGACCTGCAGCGGCAACGCCTACGCCAGCAACGCCTGTCTTCGGTGATTCCTTACCACCAGCAGTAGTCCTTGTTGTAGTTGTGGTGTTGTTGTTGGAGCCTGAATTTCCACCGCTCGGATTTGTACCGGATGTTGCAGAACCTGTACCAGGTGCAACTTCACCGGTTGTAGTAGTTGTTGTTGCTGAACCTGTGCCATTATCGATTTCACCGGTTGCAGTAGTTGTAGTAGTTGTTGTGGTCGGTTCTGCAGTTGTAGTAGTTGTTGTAGTTGTTGTAGAAGTTGTGGTCGGTTCTGCAGTTGTAGTAGTTGTTGTAGTTGTGGTTGTGGATGTTGTAGTAGTTGTTGTAGTTGTTGTTGTGGTAGTTGTTGTGGTTGTTGTTGTAGTTGTTGTTGTGGTTGTAGTTGTAGTTGTTTCACCAGCTTCAATCTGGATACCGCCCTGAGTTATACCCTGTGTGAACAGATAACCCTGCATGAGCTGTCCGACTTCGTTGTTGCTCTTGTTTGTGAAAAGGTCTTCCGCATCTGAAGTTGACTGGTAGTCAATATTGATAGGGAAGAATTCACCGCCCTCAAGAGTTGAAGAATCAGGAAGTAAGAACTTCATTGAGTACAGAACACCTGAAAGACCCTTATCACCATCACTGGATGTTGTAAGGAATACGCCGTTAGCACCATTAGCCTTAACAACATTAGAAAGGAATTCAGAAGCATCGCCTTTGACAACGTCATATTCGCCGATTCTGTTTGTGTTCATCTTAATGGTTTTGTCAGCACCATAAACAGCAGGATAATTTACATGTAAACCTGTTGAAGAATACTTCATGTCAACATTACCATCAACTGTAATTTTAACTTCAACAGGTGTGCCAGCCGCTGCGAGAGACTTTGCTTCTTCGAGTGTGAGAGTTACTGTATCAACTGTGAGTGTGGGTTTAACTGTAGATGCTGCGATTTCTGCATCTGTGAACCCATTGTTAGGAGTTGCGAAAGCTGAAACAGCAGTAGCGGAAACTGCAACAGCAGAAACTGAAAGAGCAGTAATTGCCTTCTTTATAGAATTAGTTTTCATTTTAGAATATTTCCTTTCAATTATAATAATTGGATTTATAATCATCTGCCGCCACCCGACGGCAGATTTCATAACATTGAATTAAGCAAGTACGGCATCCCAGAGAGCCTTATCGCCTATTGCATAAGTAGTATTGGTTGAAAGTTCTGCGTAAGCTGTCAGAATACCAGTAGCGTCTATGGCGTCAAGAGCCCTTCCCTTCTTACCTGTACGCCATTCAACAATTTCATCTTTCTGATTGGACATATTTACGTCTCCGAGGAATGCAGCGAAATCATCGTATATTGAAGATGCTGATTCAACAAGTTTTGATTCCGAAAGAACTGTTTCGTCAGTTTGTTTACCTGTTGAAAGTTCTGCGTAATAAGCCTGTGTCTGTGAAGCATCAACGGCGTTTACCGCATAGTCAAGGTTTACGTCTCCTCTGTAGCCGATATATGCTACAACTCCTGCGTCTTCGTCCTCGGAAGTTTTAAGTATGTCACCATTTTTGAGTACTACTTTACCGCTCTGGTCTGTAACGTCTCCGCCGTTATAAACAAGGGCAGCTGTATACTTGAAATCAACGTCATATTTTTCAAAAGTTTCAGCCGGTGTGGAAGCGAAATCGTAAGTAATCGGAAGCGTTCCTTCTGTACCATCCGTATATACTATCTGCATTACTACTTCCTTAACCTGTTCTTTATGGAACTCTGTTTCATAGCTGTAGTAGAAACCATAGTCTCCTTCATCACTTGCCGTTACAGTTGCGAAAATTCTTCTTACTACACCTGGTAGAACTGCACCCTCAAATGGTGTAGTAGTTGTTTCCGTACTTGTGCTGCTGCCATCATCTGTAGTATCTGTTGTGGTTGTATCTGTGCCTGTACCGTCTGTGGTATCAGTTGTAGTTGTTGTGTCAGTGTCTGTACCTGTGCCGTCTGTGGTATCAGTTGTAGTTGTTGTCGTATCTGTATCAGTTCCTGTGTAG
>JAIDCY010000086.1 GCA_029055625.1 Ruminococcus sp.
TTATTATATGATATATTTTCCGGAAATGTGAGAACGCTTTTGAAAAAATTCGCACACGGAACGCAAAAAAAAGAGGATACCGGAGTATCCCCTTTTATTCTGAATTATTAAAGGTTGTTTAAATCTTCCGTTGTAATAGGAAGGTCTTTCTGTGCAATGAGTTCTACACACAGACACTGAACAGCAAGGGCATCAGTAGGAGTTATTCCGCTTTTGCCGTTATCTGTAACATCTGCATTAAGTGTACCCTGTTCAGAAAGTTTGAAGTCTTCGCTGTCCGGATTTGCTATTGACTGCATTATAAGTACAGCATCTGAAAGATTTACATCACCGTCAACGTTTGCGTCACCCCAGAGAGTTACACCTAATGTAGTAGGTTGTGTAGTAGTTGTAGTTGTAGTCGGTTCTGTAGTGGTAGTAGTTGTAGTAGTAGCGGATGTTGTAGTTGTGGTTGTAGTGGTTGTTGTTGTGGTAGTAGTTGTAGTGGTTGTTGTAGTGGTGGTAGTTGTAGTAGTCTGTACGTCATAGTAAACTTCGATATTATCTATTGATATAGCGTCAGCTTCGCCGTAGTAGTAACCGAAATAAAGTTCACCGGTGGGGTCAACGTATTTAGATATTGCGGTAGGAACTATCCACATAATCTCCGCTTTCTGACCGGCATCAAGTACGCAGTAATCGCCTTTTTCCTGATACCAGTATTCCTGTTCCGTGTTAGCATCTTTTGTTACGCTTGTTCCGGTATTGTATACGAGCTTATCAACATCAGATTTTGCGGAAACGTCAAAACGTATTGCGTAGACGTTCATAGTCTCGTCAATGCCGAGGTCTTCGTATTTTACGTGGAGTGCGTTTTTATCTTCGTCAGCGTGTTCGAGCATCTCGCCTACTTTCTGACTTACTGAACCTGTATAAGGTACGGTTATAGTCTTCGTGTAGGTAAGTACAGCACCTGTAAGATTTACAGTTTCGAGGAGTTCGGGTTCTGTAGCATCTTCCGCCTGTTCCGCCTTAGTACCGTACCAGTACTGGAAGGAAATTTCATCATCAATTTTTGTATTGGTGTATGGCTGAACTTCTGCCGGTACTTCCCAGTAAGCCTTTATATAAGTACCAGCTTCCGTCATTGTAGCACCACCGGACGGGGTTATTTCAAATTTTACGCCCTGGTCTTCAAACTCTTTAACCTGATCTTCTCCGCAGTCGTTGTACCAGTAACCAGCTGTTTCTTTACCTTCTATACCAGCCTGACCTTTTGCGTATTCCGTATCTGCCGGTGAACCTTTTACAACGTTAAGACCGCCACCATACATAAACGTATCCGCACCCTCTTCGGTCTGGATAATAGCGGTAAGGGATTCTATAGTAACGCCGTCCATATCGGTTATACCGAAATCGGAGTACTTGAATTTATGGCTGTTAATCGGGTCGCCCTCTTTGTAACCCTCTTCAGATTTTGCGTAGGTGTCTTCGTCGTAACCCTGAGTTAATACGATAGCATCTTCAAATTCAATCTGTCTTGCGACTGTAGAACTTATAGTAGCTGTACCGTCGCCGTTATCTTTGAATGACCAGTTATCACCGTTAGTATGCTTGTTGTTGTTAGGAACGTTGGTTTCCGGTTTGCCGGAATTTCCGGGTTTATCAGTGCCTGAAGGGTCTTTGTCGTCAGGTTTTGCCGGAGTTACTACTTCGCCGTTAGCCTCTACCTTATCTATAGTGATAGAACCTTTAGCTTCGCCTGCGTAATAGTTTCTGAACTCGAATTTACCAGGGTACTGGTCAGTTTTTGGGTCATATTTGAGGTCAAGTTTAGATAAGTCAAAACCTATTGTAACAGGTTCGCCCTCTTTGCAGGCTACCTCAGTAGCGTTAACGTCAACAGTACCGCCCTTGGAATCTATAAAGCCCTTTGCGGAATCGTATTCGAGCCAGTAAGGGTCTTTTGTTATACCGATACCGAAACCACACGAGAAATTACCGGTAAAATCCGGAGTGAAAGTTATATTTACGGTTTTAAGACCGCTTTTAGCGAGGTCGGCGGTGTAACCTATGTATTTATCGCCTACCCCTATTGCTTTACCAAGTTCTTCTATTTCAGCTTCTGCCTTTTTGTTGGATGTCGTACTTATAACCGGTTTTGCTACATTTACAGCTCCGGCGGTTAACGCTACAGCCGGTATGCATGATGCCGTCATTACGAGACTTAACAGAGATGCCGTAAGATGTTTAGAAAAATTTTTCTTTTTCATTACAAATCAATCCTCTCTCAAAAAATATTTTTATATGTTCACAGATTTTGTCTTATTATATTATAGCATGATTGACAGAAGAAATTGTTACCAAATTATGAACATTAAGTGATTATTAAATGAAATTTAATAATTTGTACAAATGATGTGAAGACTATCTGTTTATAATTACCGAAAGTATAGAAATAATATACGTATGGGAAAATTTTTGTGAAAGTCCGTATTGACTTTACAGACGGAGTAATAT
>JAIDCY010000087.1 GCA_029055625.1 Ruminococcus sp.
GAAAAACTCGAAGAGAGAATGTGCGTACGTCCTACGTCGGAAACGCTTTTCTGTGAACATTACGCTAATATCGTACACTCCTACCGTGATTTGCCGAAACTCTATAATCAATGGGTAAGCGTTGTAAGGTGGGAAAAAACTACACGTCCGTTTCTGAGGTCAAGAGAGTTTCTGTGGCAGGAAGGACATACCATACACGCAACTGCTGAAGAAGCTATCGAGGAAACGGAAAAAATGCTGAACGTTTACGCACAGTTCTGTGAGAAATGGCTTGTAATGCCGGTAGTAAAAGGCAGAAAAACCGACAGCGATAAATTCGCCGGTGCGGTATCGACTTATGCTATAGAGGCTCTCATGCATGACGGTAAAGCGTTACAGGCGGGAACTTCCCACTATTTCGGCGACGGTTTCGCTAAAGCGTTCGGGATAGAGTACACGGACAAGTCAAATAAACGAGTTAATCCGCATCAGACAAGCTGGGGCGTTACAACACGTTTAATCGGTGCGGTAATCATGACACACGGCGATAATAACGGTCTCGTATTACCTCCGGCAGTAGCACCTGTACAGGCGGTAATAATTCCGATAGCACAGCATAAAGCAGGCGTACTCGATAAGGCAAACGAACTTAAAAAACGTCTCGCAGATGTGGGAATACGTGTTAAACTTGATGATTCGGACAATTCACCGGGCTGGAAGTTTGCGGAATACGAGATGAAAGGCGTTCCGGTACGTATTGAAATAGGTCCCCGTGATATTGAAAATAATCAATGTGTTATCGCTTCACGCTGGAACGGTGAAAAAGTTACGGTACCGCTTGACAATATCGGAACTACCGCAATTCTGAAACTCGATCAGGCACAGGAAGGTATGTATAATAAAGCACTCGAAAATCAGAACAAGAGAACTTATTCCTGCACCTCCCTTGACGAGATAACAGAAGTTCTCAACGCAAACGGTGATGGCTTTATCAAGGCTATGTGGTGCGGTGAAGAATCCTGTGAAGACGAGGTAAAGGAAAAAACCGGTGTGGGTTCACGTTGCATACCATTCGAGCAGGAAAATATTTCCGATAAGTGCGTATGTTGCGGAAAACCGGCTAAACATATGGTATACTGGGGTAAGGCTTATTAATCTGAATAATTTAAAAGAAAGGACTGAAATTTAAATTTTCAGTCTTTTTTTATTTTTTTGCAAAATATACTTGACATTTTCTGCAAAGTATGCTATACTAAAATTGCAACGTTGACTTTACATTTTAAGGAGAGTGTTTTTTGAATACGAAAATTAAAGAACTAAGAAAAGCAAATAAGCTGTCACAGGAAGAACTTGCCGTAGCGGTAGGGACTACCCGACAAACTATTACATCTATCGAAACAGGTAAATATATAGCTTCACTACCGCTTGCGTACAAAATATCGCATTTTTTCGGGCTTACGATAGAAGAAGTATTTGATTTATCTGAATATTCTGAATGAAAGAAGGTTTTATACAATGGAAAAATACAGAAAAAATCTGATTTTAAGAATTTCCGTTCTGTCTTTTGTCGTATTAATTTCCGCAGGACTGGGAATATTTAACATTTTTGGTACAGAGGAAAATATTAAGAAAAATATTATTTTTGATTTTCAGTGTGGTTTTATTACCGTTTTTGGTCTGATATCAGCTATACTTATTATCCGTTACAGCAAAGCCGTTAAAAATCCGGATAAACTGAAACTCCTGTTTAATAAGGAAAACGATGAACGGCTCAGATATATCAGGTCAAAATCTGGTATGCCGATGATACTGATTTCTTCCGTGATAATGATTTTAAGCGGAACTGTCTTCGGTTATTTCAATACAACAGTTTTCTATACCCTGATTGTTGCTTCTGTATTTCAATTAATTATATCCGGAATTTTAAAAATGATTTATATAAAAAAAATGTAAAACATGATAATAAAAGGACTGACTTAAAAAAATCAGTCCTTTTTTTTATCGTAAAATCAATCTGGTATCTCGTCAACCGGTAAGTCTGTAACCTCAATCAGATTTACGCACACCATTTGTATACCCAGTGCATCTTTTACCGTTACACCATCACCATTGCCGACGCAATCCGCATTTTTCGTACCTTGTTCCGATAGTCTGAACTTCTCTTCATTCGGATTTGCTATTGACTGCATTATAAGTACCGCATCGGCAAGCGTTACGTCACCGTCTTCATTGGCATCGCCGTATTTTACGTCGCCTGCTGGTTTAGTAGTGGTAGTTGTTGTATCCGTTCCGGAAGCAGTAGTAGTAGTTGTTGTTGTTGTTGTTTCGGTAGCCTTTGTAGTTGTGGTAGTAGTTCCGGTTGATTCGATACCGTCGATTATCGCATAGTACGCCTCTTTAGCGGTGTAATCCTCGTTGAAAAGTAACGGATATCCGGAAGCTCTCCAGCTCATATCGTCGGTAGTTCCCCAGAACGTTACGCTTGAAATGTGGTCTTTCTGTGCAACAATAGCATCCATAATATCGCTGTAGTACTGTGCCTGCTCCTTGAAAAGACTGTTACTGTTTACCGTTGCATCAAGTTCCGTTATCTGTACGTCAAGACCGGTTTCACAGAATTTATCGAGTGCCTTTTTATATACGTTAACAGACGGGAAAGCATCACTGCCAGAACGTACGTCAAGATGTGACTGCATACCGATACCGTCGATATAGTGACCGTCGGAATTTATTTCCTCAACCATTTTTATTATAGCGTCGGTTTTCTGTGGCATATACTCGTTGAAGTCGTTGTAGTAAAGTTTTGTACCCTCCGGTGCGTATTTTTTAGCAAATTCAAACGCCGGTTTGATAAACGCCATATTATCACCGAATACCTTTACCCACGGTGAATTTTGTGAACCCTCTTCCTGACTGCCTGCCTTACGCTGTGAACCGTCGTCAAGCCAGCATTCATTTACAACGTCGTATGCATAGAAATCTATTTCCGGATACTCTTTTTCCAGTGTTTCAAATACGTTCTTTATGTAGTTTTCAAGACGTTGTAACATTTTTTCTTTCGATACCCAGTCAGCATTTGCGTCATAATTTTCCTTGAAGAACCATGTAGGGGTCTGCTGATGCCATACTAAAACGTGTCCACGCATAGGGATATTGTTATCTCTTGCGAAATCGAGTAATGAACGTGCTTGATCAAGAGTTACCTGTGGGTTGGTATCGTCACCGGCTTGTGCCATTGCGATACAAGCATTCTGGTCAAGAAGTGCGTCAGGTTTCATTTCGTTACCGGCTGTGAAACTGTTACAATGTTTTAAAATGAGGTCTTTTGTCGACTGCGGTGCGAGTTCCTTGACCGTCGCAACTCCACCGATTTTAAAGTAATCGCTGTAAACGTCCTTAAGTGACGGTATATCTTCCTGTATCGAATACTTCGGAGCTTCTTTAAGTACAAAGTCGTCAATGTAGATGTTATCCGTACCACCTTCAAAGTAAATCATTACGTTACTTACATCTGCGGAATAGCTGATTTTTATATCATTTACTTCCTGCCAGCCGTTACCGTTGAGATTTGCGAGGTTTTCGTAATGTTCCTGACCGGAAGCGTCGGTATACTGTAAACTCATGGTGTTACTGGTGTAATACTGTCCCATAACCTTGGCACTTACGAGATATGCCGTACCAGGTTCGCAGATGTCGTCGAGTTTAAGAGCAGGTCCGTTCCATGTTTTAGTACGTCCGCTCGCACACAGTGATTTTGTACCGCTTACCGCATTATCGGTACTCGCTGATACTACTGTTGTATCGCTGTCGTTTCGCTTTGAGAATAAGGAAACATCACCGTCCTCAAAGTCCGAGGAGTATATTATTTTACCTTCGGGAGCGGTTGCGGTTGAATCCTCAGCGTATACAACTGGTAAAGAAGAACTCATCATTATCGCACCGATTGTACCGGCGATAAGGTTTTTTAAATATTTTCTTTTCATTGTTAAGCCTCCGTTAATATATGGTTAATGTAATTTTAACATATTATTATTGAAATGTCAAGAGAATACAGAACTTTTTTCCCATAACGAAAGGCAGACCACCCGGTCTGCCCCCTCTATATATATTAAATTTTAATTTAAAAATTATTTATTGTTGTTATTCGGTCTGCACGCAACAACTATCACGCCGATTATGTTTAACCAGAATCCCCACCAGAAACCGCCTTTGTAACCTTTATTTTTGGAAATGGTTCTTGTAACGAATCCCCATATTACGGCACTGAAAATTACGGCAAAACTCGCAAATAAAAGTATGGAGTTTATGCTATCCGTCAAATGTTTTCACCTCCTTCTGAATCATTGCCATACCTCCAAATCGCTATATAATATCATATCGGATATCCAGTATTTAACATAACTGCTAAAATTTTCCGAGGAGATTTTAATATAAGAATTGTATCACAGAAATATGATAAAGTCAATATTTTACTGAAAAATCAGCATATTATACAAATTATTCACGCTATTAAACATATTTCCGTATGTAAAAATATAAAAAAAGACAGCCTCCACAGAGACCGCCTTGTTGTTTTTGGATTTTAAAAATCAATCTTCTGCTTTGTATCTGATAAATCTTTTGCTATTCTGTCACAAAGATTTTTCCAGTCTGAAAAACCTGAACCATTATAAGTCCAGAAAGTACCGGCTGACATATCAAAAAGCCTTGCACGGAGTTTTTCCGCAAGCAATGACAGAAATTCTTTAGGTTCTGTACTGCCACGCACCTGTAACTCTATTATATCATAGGTCATATTTTTTTCAGAATACTCACACCAATTATAAAACAAAAATTCAATACTCCAGTTTTTTCCGTAAACGTGTACAATAAAAAATGAATCCAAATCAATTTCAGTATCTTCAACAGGAACTGTTTCTTCAATGCGAATATCTACTATTTCGGATATTTCAGACAGAGTTTTAATTATTTCATATTTCTTAAATGGTATAATATCGTCGTCTTTTTCCTCGCCGTAAGATTCAGAATTTGTTTTTGTTCTGATTAAGTCCAGTGACCAGCTCATAATTTACCTCCAATATATTATAAAGTCAAATAAAACGTCCGCAAGTATAACGGACGCTTTTTTTCATGATTTTAAATTTTTTCAGCCCATTACAGCATCTTCTGCCGTATAGCTTTCAAGTGAGTTTTCTTTTACCTGTATGCAGATGTACTTGATACCACAATCCGCAGATGCTGAAAACTGTCTCATTGCCGATGGTGCAACTCTTACCCAGTCGCCTGCCGTGAGTTCGATTTCCTCACCGTCTATTACTGCTTTTCCCTTACCTTCGAGGATTGCATAGATTTCTTCGTTCTGTTTGTGTGCGTGGAAGAACGGTACGCCTGTACCTGCCGGTAATGAATTGATACTGATTTCCGCACCTGTCAGACTGAGTTTGTTATGAAGTTCTGTTCTTGCATCTTCTGCAACGCTTAATTTTGTGTAGTTCGCCATTGTTATTTACTCCTTTTAAAAAAAACTTTTTCCGGATTGTTTCCGTTTCTGTAATTATATATTATCACGGATTACCGATTTTTACAAGTACGCACTTTAAAGTAACATAGTTACTTTACGGTGACTATTATGTATTTTCGGTACAAATCGTGATTGTAAATAATTTATGAACAAAAAGACTGTTGACATTTTCCGGATAATACATTATAATTTTATGTAACATCATATTTTTATGTATTGGAGGGTGTCTGTTTATGACTAAAACAAAAGAATTACCAGCTTGTCCGGTAGAGACTACACTTTCGCTGATTGGTAGCAAGTGGAAAATAATGATTATAAGAAATTTATTGATTCGTCCGTGGCGTTTCAATGAGTTACAGCGTTCTCTTACCGGTATATCGCAGAAAGTTCTGACTGATAACTTACGGTCTATGGAATCCGACGGCATTATCAACCGTGCGGTATTCGCAGAAGTACCACCACGTGTGGAATATTCCCTTACGGAACTTGGTTTCTCTATGAAACCCATTCTTGACTCTCTCGAATTATGGGGTACGAATTATAAGAAAATGTTTGAAAACAGTTGATTTATTTCTGTAAATTACGTATCATAATGTATTCTTCGTCATTTTCGCTGACGACTTCAAAACCTGCTTTAAGATACATTCTGCAGGCGTAATTTTCTTTCTGTACGGATAGCGATACTTTTTCATAATTTTCAGATTTCAGAAGTAACAACATATTTTTAAGTAATGCCGTACCTATCCCATGACCTCTGAAGTCTTTGTAAAGCGATATTGCAAGCGACGGTGTGTTATTATCAATATGTCCGTAATCGTCCATTATCCGAACCCATACCGCACCTACTATTTTATTATCCGTTTCCGCAACAAGACAGTAATCATCTTTTCTGCCGAAATTTTCCGTATATATCTGTAATTCCGGCTTTTCGATAATTTCAGACGGTGGAGGTTCTGTACCTTGTGGAATGAAAATCGCTTCATAAAGAAATCTTTCAAGTATGCCGTACTCGTTATCATTTATCGGACGTATTATATAATTACTCATTATTCCAGACCTATTAAAATTTCCTGTATTCTGAGAGCGTCCATAGCAGTTACGCCGTCGCCGGTATTGTATATATCCGCATTTGCTATACCCTGCGGAGTAAGTTGAAACCCGTCGGGATTGGAGAGCGATTGCATTATAAGTACGGCATCCGACAGAGATACTGAACCGTCTTCATCAGCATCACCGAGCAGGAGAGGTTGAACGGAATCCGTTTTATTTGGTGACGTGTAAAGATTTACCGTTTCTTCCGCAATAATCGGTGGGTCTTCGTTGGTGGAAACTATCTGTAATTCGTACTCTATGCCATTATCTGTCATTCTCCGCATAAATTCAAAACGGTCAATCTGCGACTTGAAAAATATATAACTCTTATCATCTGCGGTACTTATTAACTGATAGTCTGCGAGTATATCCTTGTTTTCGTCGGTAACCTTTACCCACGCACCTCCTAACATTATACCTTCAGGGTCACCGTGTAACGTATACTTCTTGTCTACTGACAGCACATCTTCGCATTGAGACAGATATTCCACTATTTTATTTTCGTCATTGTAATCGTTATACATGACAGTATAACCCTTCAGAGTTTCATTTATATGTACGTTGTAGATAGGTATTTCCGGCACTGGCTGACCCTCTTTTATATCCACGTATAAATCTACATACTGATGCAGTAAATGGTATTCGTCCGGTTGTGCGATAAAAAATTCCTGTGAGCGTGGAAAATCAGATATTTCATATGCAATGTAAGGTTCAGTGTAAGACCTGATTGTCCTGTCAATCGGTGAACCCATTTCAACCGCCGATACATTGATATTAACTGCGTTCAATGCACATATCATTACCGCTGAAATGGTGGACAGAATTTTTTTCATTGAAATCCCTCCTTGTTAAATTATAATATTTTCAGTATAGCACCATTTTACAGAAATGTCAACAGATTTTCCGGAAATATATTGAATTTATACGACTTATTCGTGTATTACTATTACGTTATTGGCTCTTAACTGTCGGAGTAGCATAAAACGTGCCTGCTCCTTGAATTCGGGTCTAATCATGTAGTATATGTAGTGTTCCATAAGATTGAATATGTCAAGAGTTCTGCCCTCAATCTTGAACTGACGGAAGCCCATAGGGACGTAATTTTCCCATATATCCTCCGGTGTAATGTGTGTCCGGAGATTTTTTATATCAAATATCGTACGGTGTACGCATTGACAGCCTGCGATTTCGAGCATTTCCGGATGTTCCTGTACCAGCTTGTCACTATTGAACGGCATATCAGGATATTTCCGCATATGATTGGCATATGCAATCTGCTGTATGCCGATTGATTCGTAATGTGCGGAACGTCGACGGCAGGCAGGTTCACAACACGCATTTACCAGTATTTCGCATTTTTCCTTATCCGGAATTTTTTCGAGAATATCAAATCTGTTGTTTAAATCGTAGTCTATTACTACAATGTGATAATCTTTGTTTACCTCATTGTACAGTGCGTCAGGGTCAGTAATCCGCTTGCACGTCGAACTCGTCAGCTTATACTTCGGATAGTTTTTCCGTATGTAATCCTCCAGTATCGGCGACATCACTATTGCCTCATTCAGACCGTTGTTAGCAAGATTCATTACCATATTGCAGAAATCATCACTTAAATGTTTCTTTTCGAGTACGGGATTTGTGAATGTAAATCTTAATGGGATTCCCCTTTCATTGAACGCATTTATTACCGATTTTATGTATCGCTTATCACATTTCCCTTGCTGAATACGTCCACCATTCCACAGTGACGGCGGAAACACTCCGTATACAGATGCTATTTCCACACCATCTCGGAAGTACTCCGGACGGTTTTTCAGCATCTCGATAAATACGAGATTAAACATAAAGTGTCCCGAAAAATCGGGCAGATGAAATTTTACCATAAATCTTTTACCTCTTTCATTTTATTTATTGCTTTTTTAAATTTTTCCGAATATGTATCATATATATCATTTAATATATCATTTTCAAACGTGAATATATGTTCAACGTCCTGCGATTCCGAACTATCCGGATAATGTGTTATAAATGATTCCGAACACTCCGCATTGATACAGACACCGTTTTCAATCTCTATTACGTAATCAAGGTCTTCATAATAGTTGTAAGTCAGTAAAGTTTCCGTAAAGATACTTAAAAATTCGTCGCTTACATTGGAGTTTTTACTGCCGTCAGATGATATTGTACATTTTTCCGGTATCTCAACGCCGTCTTCTGCGAGTATGTCAAGTATATTGTCAACGTATAGTTTCAGATTCAGCGATATTAAATCAATTGCGTTCTGCCGACCATCCATGATATAATCCATCATTTCTATATCCGTTTTCCAACCCTCTCCGGCGATTTTCATCATAATAAAGGGCTGTTCTGCCGTAAACGTACCGCCGTTCTGGTTTTCGTATTTAAGTACGCAATCGACTACATACAAATCCTTTATCTTACAGTAAGGTGTTGTTGCAAGTCTTTTTTCTTCATCAATGGTGAATCTGAAGTCAGTATTATCTTTGATGTCGTTTGCCCTCACGTAGTCGGTGAGTATCTGCATGAATACGAAGCTATCGTAAAACATTTCTTTTTCTTCATCACCAAGAACTTCTTCAGAAATAATGTCGATAAGCGTTACAGTTTCAGATAAATCTTCCGTCACACTCTCCATTTCTTGCCTTATTTCCTCACGGTTAAGGATGTACATAGTATCCGCATATTTATCAGGATACGAGATTTTCATTATACCCTCTACATCGTGATTATTTATGCAGTCAAGAAATGTCTGTATTGCTTCAACGTACGTATTATTTCTGAATACCGGTTCAGATATTTTAACCGTATTATCGGGGATTCTGTAATCATATTCTGACGTATAATATGTATTGAACGCCAGAATACTTAATATAATGCTCATAATAAGAAGTGCTATAAATTTTTTCATTACTCGGAATCTCCTGTTATAATTTCCGGTTTATCAGGTTTCGTCACCCGACAAAGTTCTATTCTGTGATGCTTTATCTTCAGTATCTCTATATGAAGCCCGTCAGAATCAACGGAAATTTTTTCGGTATTTTTCGGGATATTACCAAGTTCAGCTATTACGTATCCGCCGAAAGTTTCGTTTCTGTCGGCATCAAGAGTTATTCCGATTGTATCGCATAATTCGCCGACTGTTGCGTTACCCTGTACCGTCCACGTATTAAGACCTGTTTTCATAACCTTTTCAGAAATATCTTCCTCATCATCCGCAAAATCTCCGACCAGTTTTTCCACTAAATCGGTTATGGTAATAATGCCACTCATACCGCCGTATTCGTCGACGACTACCGCAAAATGATTATCCTTGTTTTTCTTCATGTGTGCGAAAAGTTTATCAGCTTTCATATTTTCGTGTACAAAATACGGCACTCTTACAGCGTTTATCATGATATTTTCGTGATTTTTTTTGTCCGTACGGAAATAGTCCTTGGCATCCAGAATCCCTATCACATTATCGATACTTTCGCTACATACAGGAAATACGGAATGTCTTGTCCGGTGTATGATTTCCTCCCATACTTCAATACTGTCATCCGCCCATAAAACTGATACTTCCGTTCTGTGTGTGCAGATCTGACCGGCTGTCATATCGTCGAAAGCGAAAATATTTTTTATAATACGGTTTTCGTCCTCGTCGATAGCACCGGTTTCCGCTCCTGCATCTGACATCATTAAAATTTCCTCTTCCGTTACCGTCTCGGTGGTTGTATCGGGATTTACGCCGATAATTTTCAGTATACCGTATGAAATCATGTTCATGATAGTTACAAACGGTCTGAAAATAACCGATATTAACGTAAGAAGTCCGGAAAATTTAAGTACATATTTTTCCGGATTATCGGCGGAAAGATGTTTAGGAATAATTTCACAGAACGTCAGGTTAATAAAAGTTATTACCAGTAAAATTATTGTCACCGCTAGAAATCCGGCTACATTTTCCGATAATTTTTTTTCGAGAGTTTCAGTAAAATTTCCGTAAAAATTGAGTACCGCTATACCGGTAGAAACAAATTCAGAAAATTTTAAGGCAGTCCGTGACGATAAAAGAAAATAATCGGGATTATCCGCAATTTTTTTGAGTCTCTGCGATTTTTTGTTACCGTTTTC
Source organism: Ruminococcus sp. (assembly GCA_029055625.1). Taxonomy (GTDB): domain Bacteria; phylum Bacillota; class Clostridia; order Oscillospirales; family Ruminococcaceae; genus Ruminococcus. Next base: position 10,727 of record JAIDCY010000087.1, read on the forward strand.
TGTCAGTTTTTCAAGTCGGGAATCGTTAAGGGTTATAAAGGATGTTTCGGCAGTCGTAATGACACCGCATAAAATGATAAATAAAATCTGAAGAATTATCTTCCATGACATAATTAAAAAATACCTCCGTTATAAAAAAATAAGTTTGCGATTTTGTCCAACGGAGCATATTTAATTATCGGGAATACTGCCATCGGGGGCATTATCCATTTACTTTTCACCTCCGGAAAAAATAAGTTTAATATATTATATACTATATAGCATGAATTGTCAAGCAAAGGCACTCACTGAAAATAATAAAAAAATTCAATCCCCGAAACAATTATTTATAACTGCTTCAGGGATTATTTTTAACATTCAATTACTTTTATGAATATAATCGGAATATCTTTTATAAATTTTTTTGAGATATAATTGTGCCTGCTCTTTATAAGCTGAATCCTTGTCTTCAAGATATGTTTCAGATGTTTTTTTCAGATAGTCTAAAAACTCCTGCATTGGTACAAACAAAACCGGTGGGTCATATTTATTGTAGAAACCAACACAGTCAGAATATTTTTTCTTATAGCAATCCTCTCTGTCAGGATTATCAGGAAATTCAATCATTATTTCACCGTGCTGTAAACCAATTCCTTCTGAAAACAGTTTAAGACCATATAAGAAATTACGTTTACTTCTCATACATAAAAGGGATAAATAATGGTGCATTTTATTATACATATTTATGCTCCTCCAGATTCTAATTTATCTTAGTAATAATTATACATCAAAACCGTTACATTGTCAAGAAAAAAGCCGATACAATTTTCATGTATCAGCTTTCTGAAATTATAATTTTTATCTGCGATGTGTCTTCCGTCCGTATCGCTATTACTGCCCCCCGTATCATGTACGCTGAAATGCCTTTGTTTCTGTACAGACATTCTGTATACGTACCCTCAATAAGTCCTAAATCGTTCAGTCTGTTACGCATTTTGCCTGTGAGTAGTATTTTTTTTACCTGTCCGGTCTGATTTTCTCCGAGGGTATCCATTCCGACAAGTTTTTCCATATAAAACTCCTGACTATATTTTTAATGTGTCGGTAATATTATATGTCAGGAAATTTATTCACGTGAAAAATTTATCTGTATAGACCGCCGTTTCCGTAATGATTCCGGAACTGTTACCGGTTATCGTCACGGAATTGATACGTTTTTTGTCGACGTTACCGAAAGTTATAATATCCGATAGGTCTTCACCGTTATAACCGCTGTATGTACAGAAATTTATCTTTCTGCCCCGTGATGAGTAAGCGGAACGGTATTCAAGAGCCTGTTGCGGATTGTATAGAAATTGCCGGTCAAGTTCAAAGAAACGGTGTCTGATAATGTTGTGTGAAATTATATCGCTGTCGGAAAGTTCATATTCGCCGAAGTCTCCGTTTAAATCCGACATATGAAAGTTACTTGTCAGCTTACGTCCGGAAGTCGTAACGCCTCTTGAAATCAGATTATCGTCGTTGTACTCGAATACTTCCGGATTTTCTACAGGCGTAATGCGTATATAATTAGTACCCCGGATATACGGATAAGTCCCCTTTATTTTGTACGAAAGATTCACGATACCATCCCACATATTGGAGTTGCTTTTTACGAAAATATAGCTTGTTTCCTGATTGTCTTCATGTGTGACGTACGGCAGGTTATAGTAACTGTTAATCAGGGAATTTATGGAAATGTTTGTCTTCAGACCTGTTTCAATCTGATTCTGTAATAGTAATGATGTGAAACTTCTTGACGATAAGGAAATAACAGAGTTCCCACCAGTAAACTCGACGGAAATATTATCCGCTATTCCGTGATGTACTGTTTTTCCGTCAATTTTTAAAATGATTTCTGAAACATTTTCCGGTACTGAAATATTTCCCTGAAATTTAGCACCGAGGCTTGTATAGGACTGGTACGAATCCTTATGGAAGCTGAACGATAAAATATTATCATAAATCATTTCCGAATTATCCGTATTTTTCAGGATTATATACACGTTCATGATATTTCAACGCCTTTCAGTGAAATATCCGTTGCAATCAGTGTCAGGGTCACGGAAATATAACCGTTGTTTTCATCGTCCACCGTAAAAGATTGTATGTAACATTTTCCAAAAACTGTTCCTTTATACTCGATACTCAGACTTTCCGTACTGTACATCATATCATTTATTTTTACCAGAAATTCAAGCGTTTTTTCACTACAGATACGTCCGCTGAATGTGATTCTTACAGCTTTTTTTCCGGAGTTCGTGATTATCTCGTTACCCGATACCGTATTCTGTTCGGAAAAATTCTTCACTCCTGTGGACTTGAATTTTTCACAGTATACCGTAAAATCTCCTATCTTTACCGGTACGGATTCTTTTTTATTTATACAGTTCATGTTTCGGGATTCCTTTCGTATTTTTCTATACCGGTTACGGAAATTTCAGCAGTCAGAACCAGTCGGCTTATCTGCGTATCGTGTTTCATCGAAACCCTTTTTATATAGAAGTCTGTACCGGTATTTTCCATGATTACCGGTTTAACGTTACCGGAAAAATATTCGTATAATTTATTCATTGAATAATTTTCGGGTGCGGTTACTCTGACGGATATTACCGCCTTGTACGGTAAGAAAATATTAGCCGGTGAGTAGACAGGCTGTTGAGATTCAAAAGTATCAGAACCGATTATTATATAAAATTGTCTGCTTTTTCTGTCTGCCGGTATCGCATCATACTCACTGTATACCTCTTTCAGACCTTTTGCGGAAAGTTTTTCTATAACTTCGTCTATGATTTTATTTATCACGGTTTATTCCTCCATGACGTCAGAAAATCCCATAAATATGAATGTTTTTTCCTTGATTAGTTCCGCACACAGGTTCATATGGTCGTGTAACAGGTTTTCCGCAAATTTTAAAGCCGTATTCTGTGTGGTAGTCAGTAAATTTCCTGCTACTGTATATTCTGAACGTTCACGGGCGGAATTTATCTGTTGTAACTTATGGTTTGCAAAAGATGCACATAAAAAATCAAGTCTTATGTCGTCGGGGTCTGCTTCCGGAAGTAACATTTTCTCAACCTCTATCATTGAAAGCGTTATGAGTGGCATATATTTTTCTGATGCCTCTTCACCGGAAAACAGTTCAAAAAGCGTCTTTACTGATTCTATATTCATAAAACCACCTCTTACTTCATGGAAAATTCATCTGTTGAAAATTCGTCTTTGTTATCGGGTATCAGCTGAACTTCTGTTTTTCCGGAGTACGAATATTTTTCAAAAGATTTCTTTAAATCTATAAGCTGACTGGTATTCATACATTCGGCGGAAATCATAGCGGTTTCTACTGCTGACTTCCCACCGTTGAAAAATGCAAGTCTGCGTATATCCCGACGGATTTCTTCATCTGCATTTTTTATATCCGTATCGGAATATGTGGAAATATTGCCATAATTTGAAGAACGTTTCGTAACACCGGCGTGAATCTGAGCAGGTACAGCAACAAAGCTCCATTCATAGGAATCGGTGATTTTATCAAGTATAACGTGACACATCTTGTTATTGTAAAATTTTCCCTTTACGTGTGCACAACCGGTTACGGCTTTATCGTTACCGCATATCGAACACTTCCGGCTGGATGCACTGCATGAAATACTTACTTCTTTTTTTATACCGCCTTCAATTTCTGCTATCATATCGGCATTTTCTCCGGTACGTATCATGTAAGCATTGGCTTTTAAATATTTATAAGGTTCACCGTTTTTTGTAAGTCGTGTGTTATCCGTGACTATTTCCGTATCATATATGCGTGCGTTCTGATTGGTGACGGTGGGGTTGTGGTCGGATATGCCGGTTTTACCTACGAAACTTTCCGCAAGCGTTTCAAGTGCGGAATCTGAAAAGCGTTCGTAATCACGGTCAATATCGTTATCGCAAAGTATTACAGGAAATGTATATACTTCCTCTTCCGTGAAGGGTCTGCGTGTGAAACTGTTAATTTTTTCGAGAACAGATTTATCCATAAAAAAAAACTTCCTTTCATCAAATTCAAGGGAACGTATTAAAATGCGTTCCCCTGATATAATTATTTACTTGGTAACTTTAAGAATCTTTACAGCATCCGGAGTTATTTTTCTGAATCCACACGTAATTGACGCTACTATCTGGTCAAGCTGTCTGTCAATGAGTTTGTCGGTTTCCAGTACGAGGTCTGAACTTGTAATAAATTCAAGTGCAAAATTTTTGTCGATACCGATAATTGTGTTTTCACCGATAGCGGCGGTCTTGATTAATTCCGCACCAAATGGCAGTATCAGTTTGCCGTCTGCATCTACTGAAATATCGGAAAGCTGTTCCATTGCTAAAATCTCTGAAGCAATTTCCGGAGAAGTAATGATTGCGTTCATGTTGAAACAGTCGAAACTGCCGTAAAGTCTGGCGAGTGAACTATATGTAAGAGCAGGTACGCTTATTACGTCCGCACCTGTTTCGAGTACGGAAACAGCATCTTTTACTATCGATAATGCAAGTTTAACGCCGATACTCCGGAGCACAACGCCGAAAATATCGAGTTTCTGCTGACGTACTGTTTCGTAGGATGCGTTGATAATTCTGCCGTACTTTGAAAGTCTTATTGCTGATGAACTTTCCCTGACAACAGTTTCAGAAAGTGCGTCAGACTGTGAAAAGGTCGTATATTCTGCGGAATCGTCCATTATACAGCCCAGATACTGCGAACTGCCACAAACTGTCTGCGTAGCACATACGGAAGAAAGTATAGTTTCCTCAAAACCTTTTCTGATACAACGTGTTGCAAATTCCGGAAAAAGTACAGCAGTTTCAGTAGAGGAGAAGAATTTTTCCACACGGTCACAGCTCTGTCCGGCTACTCTGATATTGAAACGCTTTAACTGTCTTTCAAAAGCGTCTAATTTTTCCATAGGCGTACCACAGTATGCGGAAGTGGGGTCGAGTTCTTCGAGTGCATTTGTGAAAGATTTTTCACTGAGATTATAAAGACCCTTTTCAAGTTTAATATCGTTATACATAAATAATTACCTCCATAATAATTTTAATCCATAGTTTCAAGACGTTTTTCAATTTCCATAGCCTGTGCGTTATGCAGACGTGCTATGGCAAGTTCGGATTCGTCCTGTAGGTTGATGTTATCCCATTCTACACGACATACCGCATAGTTACCGGTTGAATATACAAACGCTTCGGCGATCTGGATGATTACCGGTGTAAGAAGTCGGCGGTAGTATTCGAGTTCAGAAGTAAGTATATCCGCCTGTTGTGATGACATTCTTTCCGTTGAACTCCAGTTCAGACCGAGCAGGAACGGTGGGATAGATAGTTTGGCGATAATTTGTTCCATTAACTGTCTTACTGGAACGTTGGTATCGAAAAGCTGATTTTCCGCCCCGATTACTTTAATATCAACGTCACCGACTGCAACAAAGTCTTTCACCTGACCGTATGCGGAAGACTTCATAGCATCTGACCACTCTTTCGCAATCTGGACAGCACGTTCACGGGCATATGTGTAATCTGTCTCCGTTGACGGTCTGTAAGTAACGGCGTAACGTACATTTCCTGCTCTGTCGAAGTTCTGCCCGATACACTCGTAAATCCGCATAAGAATCCCTGCAAGTGCGGGAACTCCACGTAAAACAGGACGTCTTCCGGTAAGTTCAGTATAGATAATTCTTTCAGGGTGCGTGACCATCTTTTCCTTGCCGTCGTAATTCGTGACGGTATATTTTCTGCTGAATGGGTCAGAACCTGTTGAAATTCGTACCCTTGAAATATCGCCGTTCCATAGACCAGCTATAGATTTTCCTGTTGAATCGGGTACTATTTCGCCAACCGCACTGCCATAAGTCAGAATGCTGTCAAGAAAATTATCAACGAATACATTGACTGATTTTCCGCCGAGACCTACCGGAACATTTGCGAGAAAGTAGTCAAGTTCAGGTTGTAATTTTTCGTCTGAGCATATCACCCTGAAACCACCTGTCAGACGGATAATTTTCATTATACCGGCATCTACTACAGGAACTACATTTCTTATACGGTCATAAAGTTCTTTTTCGACAGGTTCGATGATATCCGGAAATTTCATGTTAAAAGCTGAATCTCTCTGTGTCGGTACTATTTCCGGCGAAATTTCCGGCACAGATTTTTTTTTAAAGAATTTCATTTTTCCTCCTTTAAAAATTTCTGAACGGTGATAAATTCAGATTTTATCTTGCTACGGATAATGCGAAAATATCGTCAGTTTGTCCGGATATTGCTACATTCATTACAAAATAACGCATATCATCCATAGCGTGGTCATTTTCCTTTACAGGCGTATCGCTGACCGTTTTTTCACTCCAACGGTATAATGAAAACTCCCTTATAATATCCCTGCAAGATTCGTGAAACATTAATTTATTTTGTTTAAGTAACGTACTTACATTGCGGATACCTGTGATTACATCGTTGTTGGCTTTAACCACTCTGAATTTGCCGTGTCTGCGGATACACTCAATAAAACTTGCTGATGACGGGTCAACGATAACCCGATTTATATTAAGGTCACCGGCAAGATTTTCAAGAGCGGTATAGTGTTCCTCATCGGTACGGGAAACGCCTGTTTTTTTGGAAGAATAATAGTATTCCCTCAATCTGTACCAGACGTCATTATGTAATCCCCACAGACCGAATGAAGACGGATTCACAGTGCCGTAATCGCATGATATATAGTAACTTTCGCATTGTATGTCACCTTTGAAGATGTGTTTTTCCTGATTAAATACAGGATATACGATATCTTTTGAGGCTGTCCACTTACCAAGTACGAATCTGTCATAGAAAGTATCGGAATAGAGAATTTTGTAGCGGTCAATCAGTTTCTGCGACAGTGACGGATTGTCATTCATGGTAAAGTGTACGTAAAGTGCATTTTTTTCGTCTGATTTTTTAATCCATTCGTTATAGAACCAGTGGTAAGGATTATCAGGATTGCAGTTGAACCATATTTTAGAATTTTCTACAGAACATCTTGCAACAGCCTGTTCGACAAATGAGCGTGGCATAAGTACGACTTCGTCAAGGAATAAACCGGCAAGGGTCATACCCTGTATGAGTGAGGCGGAACTGTTATCTCTGCCACCGAAAAGATAAAAACGGTTAGTTTTTCCGAGAAATGTGATGTCAATGTAATTTCTGCTTACCTTTTCGAGACACACAAAACCGTAATTTTTCAGTAACGGCAGTAACGGCGTTATGACGTTTCTGCGGACGGAATTTATAGTTTTTCCGCATATGGCGAAAGAGTTGCCGTTAAATTCGCATGATGCCCACAGGATAAAACCGAGTGACATTGAGAACGTTTTACCGCTTCGTACAGCACCGTCGCAGATAATTGCATCATGACCGGCAAGAGTGGGATTTTTCCACCAGTTTACGACAAGTTTCTGTTTCCGTGAAAATTTTTCAATTTTCAAACTCCTCACCGTCCGTAGACGTATCTGCGAGAGCCTTTATCAAGTCGGAAGCCTTGTCATTATCGGAGCAGGTATTTTCCATTTCAAAGAGTTTTTCAAGGGCTTTCAGACGGTCGAAAAATTTAATTTCAACGCCACCGCCTTTTATGCGTTTTATTTCCGAGACGTTGAATAAGTCAAGACGTGAAATTACGTCAGGTGGTGGGAGTTCGTCGGCGAATACGAGATAGACAGCATCAGTACAGTTTCCGAAAGCAAGCCTTTTAAGACCAGTTGAAACGTCATTATTTCCGGCGACTGCGTTTCTGATACGTGAGATAAGTTTTCTGCATTTGTCGGATTCGAGAAGTTTTATACCGTTCTGCAGAGCGTTTTTACTATCGAAACCGGCTTTTATTGCGGATTCGGTAACGTCTCCGAGCATGACGTAATAACAGCAGAAATCATACAATTGATTATTCACAAAAAAATAAAACCCTCCTTTCAATCGTGAACGTTATCACCGTTCATAGTAGCATCAGAAAAGAGGATTTTTAAATCATAACCCGTTGTATAAGAAAAATAAGTTCTGAAAATTCGTGAATATGCACAAAAAAGCCTTTAGAAATTTGTGCAGTTTAACGGAGTTTTGAATAGATATTAAATTGCTATGTATATATTTTTAAATATAAGTCAACACAATAATAATCGGTATTATCCTTGAAAAATTATTCATATTAACGGAAAAATCCATTAAAAAATTTTTATTAAATAAATTCTTTTTTATCAAAAGCAGTAGGGTAACGTATAAAATAGCGGTTATGGATAGTACTATAACAGATTTCCGGAAGATAAAATTATAGTTACCAGAACATTTTATTAAAACCCTCCATAGCGGTACGTCCATACTCCTCAATATGCCCCTCACATTGAAGTACCATAAGTCCGTTTTCTGCAAGCAAAATATCAGTACACCAATCACCATAACCACCAACACAGACAGTATTTTCACCGTATTTTTCTATAATATTAATAATATTCTCTTCTTTAGCATTGAATAATATAGCATGACCTTTCATATCTTCCGATGTATAATTTAACATATCAATAAAATAAACAGGTTTACCCTCACTGTGTTCGGTAGTTCTTTTATCGCTTATATAAAACCAATGACTTATATCTTCACGTGAACCCTCTAAACCGCCAAACTCCTCAATAAAACGCTTCTGAGGTTCAGTAAGGAAAACGCCGTCTTTTTCGCACTCTTTAACCAGTCCGGAAATATCAATTTTTCTGCCCTCATACCAACCGGCTTCTTTTAACTTACGATATGTATTTTCTGAAATCGGTGCATGATAGTCATATTCAACAGTAGTTATATAGTCAAGAAAATCCGGTGTATTGTCTGCAATTTTTTTCCGGTGGTAATTATAGAAAGAACCGTCTTCCAACATATAGAGACGTTCAATATCTCCGCTTGAATTTTCAAACTCTCCGATACGAAAAGCAACTTGATTAACATCTTTCCAGTAATGACAGGATTCAGAAACACTACAGCTAAATTTTATAACATCACCGGACTTTTTTTCAGTACGTTTAAAATAAAATCTTCCGTATTCCTTGATAAAATCAATAATGTTATTCATTTCAGCCTTTTTAAATTGTTCGCTACAATTGTTTCTGACCGACCATTCTTCAGCCTCTTTTAAAAACTTTTCCAAATCGCATTCATATTTTTCAATATTATGAATTTCCTTGAATTTTTCAAATTCTTCTCTTGTCATAATAATAAACTCCTTTCAGATTTCAGTTAAATTATTACCAGTCATTAAGCATAATGTGGAAAGCCTCCATGGCATCAAGACCTAATGGCTTACCCATAAAATGAAATAATCTTCCGTCGCTTGAAAGATATATTCTTAATACAGTTTTATAATAACCGACGCTTACTGTATCAGCAGGAAAATCTTCGCAAAAATGGTGTGGCTCATAACAACCATTATCTTTTTCAATTTTTATAGAGACTTCCCCAACATGAATATCTCCGAATTCTGATATAAATTCTTTCTGCTTGTCTGTCAGAAATACACCGTCTTTTTCGCAATCTGCGATAAGTTCGCTGATATCTATACGCCGTCCTTCGTACCAGCCTGCTTCTCTGAGCATCTGATATGTATATTCAGAAGGCGGTTCATGATAATTGCAGGGAACATTTAAGAAATATTCCATAAAATCATCTATATTATCAGCTATTTTCTCATGTTTTTCAGTATAGAAATTACCTTTTTCTGACATAAAAAAATTTATTTCTTTATGTGAAGTATTCATCATATCCGCAACTTTTATGACCCATGTTCTGACATCTTCCCAGTATTCACTTTTAAACTTCCCGATTCCTGTAAACTTATATACTTTATCATATTTATCTGTACTTTTTTCAAACAAACCAAGCCGTGAGAATTCGTCTGCAAATTTTTCTATTTTAGTGATGTCCTCAACAACACAATTTTTATTAATATGTTTTAAAAGAAAATCATGATAAGAACCATCTGATTTATAATCAATGACTCTGTATTTCTTCTTGGCTTTTTCTAAAAACTCTGCTCTTGTCATAATAATAAACTCCTTTTAGATTAAAACAATCCGGCAATGTACGCCATAGCGGTTGCGGATAATGCCACTACAATAAGCGGTAGATTGAAATAAGACAGTACAAACGCCGTAACAGTACCGGCTATAGCGGTAAACAGGTTACCGGTACTGTAGAAAATTGTGGGAATGGTCATCGCAGAGAGGACGGCGTAAGGTATGTAATACAGGAAACTCCGGAAAAATCGGGATTTTATTTTTTTCCGGAAAAATACAAACGGAATCATTCTTATCAGGTATGTTACGACTGCCATTACAATTACGTATAATGCGATATTCATTCTTCTTCCTCCCCGACCGGAAACATTATCGCACATACTACCGAGGCGATAACTGCACTTATAATCACGGCAAATCCCGACGATACCGCAGTAAATAAGTACTTAAACAGAATGCTTGTCAGTGCCGACAATATAACCGCAACCAGTACGCTTTTCTGTCGTCGAGCAGGTGGAATTATAATCGCTATGAACATACCATAAAGAACTATTCCCAGAGCGTTTGAAATGCTTGCCGGTAAAAGCTGACCGGCAGTTGCACCTAATGCCGTACCGCTTACCCACCCTATCGCAGATATTAAAATAATTCCGTACATATATGACGGTGTGAGTTTTTGTTTCTGGGCGGAACATACCCCGAAAATTTCGTCTGTAATGCCGTATGATGCTATCAGTCGGTGCGGAAGTGTGAAATTACTGTCAAGTTTCTGGGATAAGGATATTGCCATAAGAGAATATCTTATATTTATAGTAAGCTGTACAAGTATCATTTCTATGAGAGTACCGCCCACTGCAATTATATCAACTCCGGCCGTCTGACCGGCTGACGTAAGATTTGTTGCGGATATAAGCGATGCCCATAATACAGAAATTCCCACACTTACCGCCTTTATCCCGAACCCGAACGATACCGATAAATACCCTAATGCGATTGGTATTCCGTGGGAAATTCCCTTTAAAAAATCCTTCAAAAAAATTCTCCTTTACTTTAAACTGATACTTAAAATTATAACATATTCTTCCGGTTTAGTCAATATAAACAAAAACATATTAACATTTTTTTGCAGTTTTTGGGAGAAAACTATTGACATTTCTGTACATCCGTGCTATAATGATATTAACAAGAACATATTTTTTGTTCTTTGTAATATTATTAAAGGAGGGGTTCGTTATGAAACTCAAAAAAAGATTAGCGTCTTTTGTTGTTGCCGGGCTTATGGCGGTTGTGCCGTGCGTTTCTTTAGCATCTTCTGCGGCGACACATTTAAAATATGACGCTAATAATGATGGGATAGTTAATTTAGCAGATGCTGTGTATGTGCAACAGTATCTAAATGGTGGGTTTGAGCCGGAGAATTTAGACCGTTGCGATGTTGACAGAAACGGCGTTGTAAGTTCTATGGATGTAAATAAAATACAGTGCTATTGCATTGGTCTGCTGGATGATAATGATTCTGTCGAAGATAATGTTAATAATGCAAATACTGTAAATTCTAATTTATCATATTTTGTTTATGATGCAAAAACTGGTGAACCAATTTCTGAACATAATTATATGCTTACAAAATTAGGTCCTTCTCGTAGAATGGCTGGTGTTATTGACGGAGAAGATAGAGTTATAGACTGGACTAAATCAGGTGTAGTTAAATTAATGAATGATAATCATTATATCGGTACTGGCTTTGTGGTCGGTGACCATGTAATAGCTACTGCTGCACATTGTGCATATAATAAAAAAATAAGTGAAATTTTAATGTTTGATGATAGCGGAAATATCAAATTACACGCTACGCCTGTTGAATCTCATGTTCCTTTTTTATTTACAGTACCTGTAAATGATTACGAACCTTGTAATTATGATTATGATTATGCACTTATTACAGTTAATGAAGATTTAAGTACTTATCCCCATTTTGATTTAGGAGTGCCACTTGATACATTTACAGATAAACATATGACTATAAGTACAACTGGTTTTCCTGAAAAAGTTTTAAAAAATAATAAAGAAGTAATAGTTAATAATAATACACTACATAATATGTATACTGGAAATGGTACTTTTTTAGATATGAATTCTTACAAAGTAAGTTATAAGGCAGATACGACTCCTGGAAATAGTGGTGGTCCGGCGTATATCACGGAATCATTACAAGAAGAAGATGATGATGATTACACCGTATTTGCTATTAACACATATTATGGAGATACTCAAAATGGTGGAGTGCGTATAACTACTGATTTGATACATTTTTATAAAAATAATAGAAATATTAATTGGGAGGTATCTTAAATGAGAAAAAAACTTTTAGCTACAATTTTTGCTGTGGTTATGTGTGCTACATCGGCTGTTTCAATGGGTGCTGGTGCGTTAGTCATGATGGATGAAGACGTTACACTTTATACAACTGCTTTTTCTTGTGGAGGTACAAGATATTCTCTGTGGCAGAAAGCAACAGATTATTTCGATAATGAAAATCTTAAAATTTATGCAGATGATTTAACAAAAGATATTCCCAGTTCTATGGCTTATTATCCAGGTAGCGTTTCTGTATTTGTGATTGACGGTTATAATCTGCATAGTGAAGAAGAAGTTGATTTTTTTGAAAGTTATTTAGAAGATAATGACATAGAATACTCCGTTCGGGATTTGAAACCTAATTCTTCTGACGTTTTGGTACGTATAGATATAAAACGTCCCGAGGGAAAAACGAAAGATGATATGTATGATATTTGGATAAAAATAAAAGAAGATACCGGATTTATGCTTGATTGGTTTATGCTTGATTCAACAGGATATGTAACAGACGTAGAAAACACCCTCCCACAGGCCACCCACCCCGGCGGCGCCCAC
>JAIDCY010000088.1 GCA_029055625.1 Ruminococcus sp.
GACGGATATTCTTGCGTTTTCGTTGGCATTCTTTAAATCATAGATTAACTGTGCGAGGTCTTCGATTGAATATATATCGTGATGCGGTGGCGGTGAAATAAGTCCTACACCGGCGGTTGAATGGCGTGTTTTCGCAATCCATGGGTAAACTTTTCCTGACGGCAGATGTCCGCCCTCACCAGGTTTCGCACCCTGTGCCATTTTGATTTGTATTTCCTTTGCGGATACGAGATACTCACTTGTTACACCGAAACGTCCGGAGGCAACCTGTTTTATTGCTGAACATCTGTCAGATTTGAGACGTTCCGGACTTTCACCGCCTTCACCGGAGTTAGATTTTCCGCCGATACGATTCATAGCAACCGCCATACATTCATGTGCCTCCTGCGAGATTGAACCGTACGACATCGCACCGGTCTTGAATCTCTTACAGATACTCTCTACGCTTTCCACTTCGTCAATCGGGATTCCGCCGTTTTCGTCGTAATTGAAATCCAGAAGACTTCTTAACGTAAGATTATTGTCTTCACGGTTTATACAATCGGAATACTTTTTAAATGTATCGTAATTTCCGGTACGTGTAGCCTGTTGGAGAAGATGTATAGTTTCCGGCGTATAGAGGTGTTCGCTCTTACCGCTCCGGAGTTTATGACTGCCCGCACTTTCCAACGAATTATTAACGGTAAGTCCGAGAGGGTCGAACGCCTTGTTATGCAGGGATTCAGTCTGACGGCTTATGTCGTCAAGGGTTATACCACCTATACGGCTTACCGTACCCTTGAAATATTTTTCCGTCACGTCGTGGGATATTCCGACAGCTTCAAACAGTTTTGAACCCTGATAAGACTGTATAGTTGATATGCCCATTTTTGACGCTATTTTTACTATACCGTGCAGTACCGCATTATTGTAATCGGTTTCTGCGGCGTAGAAATCCTTGTCAAGCCTGCCGGTATTTATCAGGTCTCTGATTGTCTCCTGTGCGAGATACGGATTAACCGCACACGCTCCGTAACCTAAAAGTGTTGCAAAATGGTGGACTTCACGAGGTTCAGCACTTTCAAGTATCATTGCTACTGCCGTACGTTTTTTAGTAGATACAAGATGCTGTTGCAGTGCGGATACTGCTAAAAGTGACGGTATCGGTGTATGGTATTCGTCAACGTCCCTGTCGGAAAGTATCAGGATATTCGCACCGTCCCTGTACGCCTTGTCCGCTTCTATGAACAACCGTTCGATTGCCCTTTCAAGTGGCGTACCCATATAGTAGGTTATCGGGATTACCGCAGTTTTCAACCCTTTTACTTTCATACTATTTATCTTTAACATATCTGTACTTGTAAGTATCGGGTTTTCAATCTTCAGTACGTGACAGTTATCAGGTTTTTCCTCTAATATGTTGCCATCCTCGCCGATGTATACGCTTGTATCTGTTACGATTTCCTCACGGATTGCATCAAAAGGCGGATTGGTCACCTGTGCGAAAAGCTGGCGGAAATAGTTAAACAACGGTATATTTTCGCTGTCGAGAGGTGGTAACGGTACATCTGAACCCATTGACGCTATCGGTTCTGAACCGGTTTCCGCCATTGGAAGTATACTTGTAGTTATGTTCTCGTATGAGTAGCCGAATGCTTTCTGAAGCGTAACGAGTTCTTCGTGCGAGTAGATTTTTACGTTCTTGTTAGGTATGTGCAAATCGTGCAGGCGTACTAAATTGGCATCTAACCACTCGCCGTAAGGTTGACGTGAGGCGTAAAAACTCTTTAATTCGTTGTCGTCGATAAGCCTTCCCTGTTTCGTATCCACAAGCAACATCTTCGCCGGTCTGAGACGGTCTTTTCTGATAATTTTTTCCGGTGGTATGTCTATACAGCCCGTTTCAGATGACAGTATCAGAAAATCGTCGTCAGTCAGTACGTAACGTGACGGTCTTAAACCGTTGCGGTCGAGTACCGCACCCATAACGTCGCCGTCGGAAAAAAGTATTGATGCTGGACCGTCCCATGGTTCAATCATTGTTGCGTAGTACTGGTAAAAATCGTACTTTTCCTTGGATATTGTACGGTTATTTTTCCAAGGTTCAGGAATCGTAATCATCACCGCCAGCGGTAACGGCATACCAGACATCACCATAAATTCAAGTGCGTTATCGAGATGTGCGGAATCTGAACCCTCCGCATTGATAGCCGGTAAAATCTTGTGCATATCTTCTTTTAACGCCTCGCATGACATAGTTTCCTCACGGGCAAGCATTTTATCAGCGTTACCGGTTATGGTGTTGATTTCGCCGTTGTGTACTATGAAGCGGTTCGGATGTGCTTTCTGCCACGACGGATTTGTATTAGTGGAAAATCTCGAATGTACCATAGCTATTGCAGAAGTGAAATTATCATCCTGAAGGTCTGTATAGAATTTTCGTAACTCGTCGACGAGAAACATTCCTTTATATACTATAGTACGGCTTGAAAGAGAACATACATAAGTTGTATCGTTCGATTGTTCAAAAATACGCCTTGCGACAAACAATTTACGGTCGAAATCGAGACCGGCGTTACACTCTTCCGGACGTTCAACAAATCCCTGCATGATGTACGGCATACTGTCAACCGCTTTCTGTCCGAGTACCTCCGGATCTGACGGAACTTCACGCCAGCCTAAAAATTTCATACCGTTTCTTTGCGTGATTATTTCAAACATTTTCATTGCCTGACTGCGTTTTAACTGGTTCTGTGGGAAGAAGAACATTCCCACACCGTAATCACCTGCTCCCGAAAGTTCAAAATCAGTAACCGATTTAAAGAAATCGTGCGGAATCTGTACGAGTATTCCCACGCCGTCACCGGTTTTACCTTCCGCATCCTTACCGGCACGATGTTCTAATTTTTCGACTATTTCAAGGGCATTCTCGACTACCCACCTTGATTTCATACCCTTTATATTCACTACCGCACCGATACCGCAGTTATCATGTTCAAACTGCGGACGGTAAAGACCTTTTTGACTGAACGGTTTTTCTTCTCTGAAATTATCCATTTATTCAAGCCTCCCTGAAAAAAATAAAAGAACGCCCATACAGGTACAGAAATACCCGTAATGAACGTCCTTGTTCCCGGAATATATAGTATCATATTTCAGCGGAATTGTCAAGCGAGGTTTTGAAATATGTACGTTTCCGACAAAAAGGATAGGAATAATTGATAATTAATAATTAACAATTAACAATTAATAGTCAAGATAGCATTTATAGTGAACGGAATTATCTGCAACAAGACGTATTTTCTGTATACCGTTTAAAGAAGTAAGATTGAATTTTTCAATAAGCCATTGTTTCAGAACGTCCTGCGGAATGTACGGTGAGTGAAAAATAATCGCTGTACCACGATTTATTTCAACTCTGCCACGTGAGAAATAGTCAAAAGATTTACCGGCTGTTATTCGTTTTGGTAGTGAATCCCATACTTTTTTGTGATTATAATTTTCAGAACTTTTTGCCGACATATTTTCCGGAATTTCAAAACCGGAATCTATATCGCCGTTCTGATTGCAAGGTATATGAAAATATATCGCTGTACCGGCTATATTTTCAGTATCGGGAATCCAGAAAATGCCCCTGTAAAGATTATTCATAGTAATAAAATCTCCTTTCACGATTTATTATAACATTTCTTTCGGAAAAAATCAATAATTATTAATTATGAATTATTAATTATGAATTGTTAATTAT
>JAIDCY010000089.1 GCA_029055625.1 Ruminococcus sp.
GTTTTGTATAGTACTCCGAAAGTTCAGAAGTCTGCTCACTGAATTTTTTTAATTAAAAAATAATCTTCATATTGTGGTATTTTGAAAAAACATCTTCAAAACCGACTGACTTATAAAGATTATATCCGTTATCTGTCGACTTCAATTCTATAAAATCAAGTTTCATTTTCTTGGCATCTGAAATAAGAAATTCCATTATTTTTTTAGCTATGCCCTTTCGTCTGAAATCCGGTCTTGTATAGACGTTCATTACTGTACCGGTTCTGCCGTTTATGAAACTCGGATTAGCTGGTTTTTCGGATACCAACAGAAAACAACATGAAATTATTTTTTCTGATTTCATGACATATACAAATAAATCCTTATTCAGATGATTATTATAATATTCCGGAAGTTGATTTCTGATTTTTTCAGCCTGACTGTCCGTAAGACCACCATAATCTTCTGTAAGATATTCAATTCTCATCTGAACAAGTTCATTAATATCTTTTAAATCTGCTTTTTCAATCTGCATATTATTCTTCCGGCATTTTTATCTCGCCGACTATAGGGAGAGGGTCAATACCTTGTTTTGCGTAGTAGTCGGAAAGTGCAGAACGTACAGCCTGCTCAGCGAGTACGGAACAGTGTATCTTTACAGCCGGAAGACCGTCAAGAGCTTCAACAACTGCATCATTTGTAAGTTTTAGTGCGTCGTCAATTGATTTACCTTTTATGAGTTCGGTAGCCATCGAGGACGTAGCAACCGCCGCCCCACAGCCGAAAGTCTTGAATTTAGCATCCGTAATAATGCCGTCGTCGATTTTGAGGTACATTTTCATGATGTCACCACATTTTGCGTTACCTATTTCGCCGATACCGTCAGCATCTTCAATCTCGCCGACGTTACGAGGGTTTGAAAAATGGTCAAGAACCTTTTCACTGTACATCATAATATATCATACTCCTTTAATACTATTTTAACAGCAGTCCCAGTTATAGAGAACATCGCTGAAATCACACTGTTTAAGTTTTTCGCTGTTTATGAAGAAATTTCCTACACCGCAATCTCCCCACATGACCACATCATCACCGTCTAAATCGTCGGTGTCAAGCTGAAATAACAGAAAATCATAATATTCAAGCTGTTTTTCGTCACGGGGGTCATTCTGAGTAAAAACCGGATACCCACCGACTTTATGACCTGTATTTTCTTCCCATTCCTCGTCACTAAGTTCTGAATAATAATCAACGTAACGATTTTCCGATTTCTCAAAACTCATACCGCACTCACGGAATACAGGAAAATAATACGGTTCGTCATCGTATTCATTCTTTACAAACTTACTTTCTATTTCTTCCGGCGTTACGGTCTTGTCTACTTCCGGATAATATATAACTCTGAATCCGTCCTGATTTGTCTGATTATCAAAGTCCATACCGGAATCATCATCATTCATAATCCAGAACTGCAAAAGACCTGTTTTCATAAAGCCGTCAAGCTGGATTTTTTCGCACTCTATCTGTGCGAGAAGTCTCAACTGATTACCGTTACTATCCGTCGGGAAATCCTTGTCATGTGGTATATATCCGATACCGCCGACTTTACTTTCAAATATTGACGGTTTCGTATCTGTGAGGGTTATTTTCATACAAGGTTTTATATTATTCATAACTTTCACCTTTCATCATTTTTTCCCATACCGGAGACATTGAACGTAATCTTTCCACTACTTTCGGGATAACCTCTAAAATATAGTCTACATCTTCGTCGGTAACGTCTTCTTCTATCGACAGTCTGAGCGAACCGTGTGCTACTTCGTGTTTAAGTCCTATTGAAAGAAGTACGTGGGATGGGTCAAGCGAACCTGATGTACAAGCTGAACCCGATGACGCACATATACCATTGAGGTCTAACATAAGTAACAGTGATTCGCCTTCTATGCCCTCTATCGAGATATTCAGATTTCCGGCAAGTCGTTTATCACGGTCACCGTTAAGACGTGTATACGGAAGTTTCAGAATACCGTCAATCAGTCTGTTACGGCGAGGGGTTATAATCGCATTTTTTTCAGCGATATTTTTTGTAGCGTTTTCTATAGCTACTCCTAATCCCACTATAGCCGGAACATTTTCCGTACCTGCTCTCTTATTGCGTTCCTGACCGCCACCATGTACGAGGTTAGGAAGCGTTATACCCTTACGGACATACAAAGCCCCGATACCTTTCTGTGCGTGTATCTTGTGTCCGGACAGTGACAGCATATCAATGTTTTGTGCCTTGACATCTATTTCAACGTGTCCTACAGCTTGTACGGCATCTGTATGAAAAATTACCTTTTTTTCCCTGCATATAGCCCCGATTTCCTCTATCGGCTGGATTGTACCTATTTCATTATTGGCGTACATTATAGTAACAAGTGCGGTATCCTCCCGGATAGCGTTTCTTATATCCTCCGGATTTACAAAGCCGTCCGCACTTACAGGAACATACGTAACTTCATAGCCGTGTTTTTCGAGGTACTCGCAAGTATGCAGTACCGCATGATGTTCAAATACTGATGTAATAATATGTTTCTTGCCTTTTTTCGCCATATTTTCAGCGATACCCTTTATTGCCCAGTTATCCGATTCCGAACCGCAACTTGTAAAGAAAATTTCCTTAGGGTCTGCACCTATCGCCTTTGCTACCTTTTCACGGGCTGTTTCAATATCTTTCTGTGCATCACGTCCGAGTTTATAGATACTCGAAGCGTTGCCGTAAGCCTTAGTGAAATGCGGTAACATAGCGTCAAGAACTTCCTGCGATACGGCGGTAGTAGCGGAATTATCTGCATAGATGAATCTTTTTTCCATATATAAATCTCTCCTTTATTTTAATGAATAAGTATCACGTTGTGCGACTGCCAACCTGTCACAACGTTCATTTTCAGGATGTCCTGCGTGACCTTTCACCCAGTTGAAAGTAACATCATGTTTTTCGAGTAACGGAAGTAACTGCTTCCATAAATCAGTATTCGGGACAGGTTCATTTTTTGAACGTATCCAGTTTTTCTTCTGCCAGTTATAAACCCATTTTTTAGTTACACTGTCGGCAACATATTTACTATCCGTTGTAAGAATAACTTTACAAGGTTCTTTAAGTGCGGAAAGTGCAACTATAACGCCGGTAAGTTCCATGCGGTTATTAGTAGTCTGCGAAGCACCGCCGGAAATTTCTTTTTCATGTGTGCCGTATCGCAGTACTACACCATAACCTCCTGCCCCTGGGTTTCCGCTACAAGCACCGTCGGTAAAAATTTCAACAGTTTTAATAATAAATCACCTCCCGAAATAATACATTATATATTATAACCTACTATTTCCATAAAATGAGTAGATGTTGCGTGAATGAAACGAAAAATAAAGTTAGTATACACTTACAGCGGTATAATTACGGTTCGTTATTATGCACAAATTTTACACTGAATTTTCGGCGTTGTGCAAAATCTATAATTTTTTGTCATTATAAAGCCTTAAACTTCTACTCCTTATATGAACATTTTTTATAAAATATATCAAAATACCCTTGCAATTTTAAAAAAAATATGTTATTATAAAATAGCATGGGGAATAGTTATTATTTTGTATATAATTAAAATGGTTCTTTATCAGATATTCATGAAAAAATCATGTTTCTGTCTTTCGGAGACGGAGCAGGGATATATTTATTTCACTATTCCGACTAAATTTCTAATAAAGGAGGAGCTTTTTTTATGAAACTACTGCTAAATAATATTGAAGATGCCGTTGACCAGAAATACCTTGTAGTAAAATCTCTGAGAAATCAGGCGGAAGCCGGTACAGTAATACACATCATGGGTGCACAGACCGGTAACGATGGCGTGACGGTAAACTATCGTGTTATGAAAACAGGTCAGGACTATTCCTGTAAATTCGCTGATATAAAACAGTTCGCAAAGTGGGCAAGTGCCGATAGTTTTCTCGCACGCTATCAGGACAACCTCACGCCGTCAGATATAAAGCAGTATATAAAAGTCTGTGATACGTCTTTCATGGGTTCGGGTGGTATCCCGATTCTCGCCAGTATCGGTGTAATACTTCTTGTACTTATCATAATGTGTATAGCGAGCGTAATACAGTGGTGGCAGTTACTGATTGGCTTTGTATGCATACCGGTAATAATTTACTTCGGCGTGACAACTTTCTACAAACGCAAGAGAAATAAAGTAATGTCGAAAATATACAGTAAAGTAAGTGAATCATGGGGCGGAGTCGTCCTCCGGTGAAAACGTTCTGAAACGCTTTTCAGTTAATGGAAGGCGTTTTTAATTGTATGCATATAAGAATAAATATTCCGGTATAATATATTAAATAATACATTTCAAGGAGCTTTTATAATGGGAAAATATTTCGGTACAGACGGCTTCAGAGGTACGGCAAATGAAAATCTTACCGCTGAACACGCATACAGAGTAGGAAGATTTTTAGGCTGGTACTACGGGGAAATCAGGAGAAAAAACGGTGATGATACCGCACCAAGAATAATAATCGGAAAAGATACAAGACGTTCAAGTTATATGTTTGAATACTCACTGGTCGGAGGTCTTACCGCTTCCGGTGCGGATGCTTACCTGCTCCACGTTACTACAACGCCGTCTGTTGCATACATAGCGAGGGTGGACGGTTTCGATTGCGGTATAATGATTTCTGCCAGTCATAATCCTTACTATGATAACGGACTGAAACTGATAAACCATAACGGTGAGAAAATGGAAGATGACGTAATAAACCTCATAGAAGATTATCTTGACGGCAAAACAGAGGAAGTGCCTTATGCAAAGAACGAGAAAATAGGACGTTCAGTAGACTATATTTCCGGACGTAACAG
Organism: Ruminococcus sp.; assembly: GCA_029055625.1. Classification (GTDB taxonomy): domain Bacteria; phylum Bacillota; class Clostridia; order Oscillospirales; family Ruminococcaceae; genus Ruminococcus. The sequence continues at coordinate 4,871 of JAIDCY010000089.1, forward strand.
ATATATCGGCTATCTTATATCTCTTGGTATGTACTCTTTCCGGGGTATGAAAATAGGTCTCGACTGTGCAAACGGTTCTTCATGGAACATAGCAAAAGCAGTATTCGACGCACTCGGTGCAACGACGTACGTAATAAACGCCACTCCGGACGGTACTAATATAAACGATAACGCCGGTTCGACGCATATCGAGGTATTGCAGAAATACGTAACGGAAAACGGACTTGATGCCGGATTCGCATATGATGGTGATGCTGACCGTTGCTTATGCGTCGACGATAAGGGAAACGTAATAACCGGTGACCATATACTGTATATCTATGGCAGATACTCCAAAGAGAGAGGAAAACTGGTAAATGATACAGTAGTAGCAACGGTAATGTCAAACTTCGGACTTTTCAAGGCTTTTGACGAAATCGGTATAAAATACGCCAAGACGGCAGTAGGCGACAAGTATGTATACGAGTATATGAAAGAAAATAACTGCTGTCTCGGCGGTGAACAGTCCGGACACATTATATTTTCAAAATACGCCTCAACAGGTGACGGAATACTTACGAGTTTAAAGATAATGCAGGCGATAATGTCAAGCGGTAAGAAATTAAGCGAACTTGCCGAACCTTTCAAGGTATATCCGCAGGTACTGGAAAATGTAAGGGTTAAAGATAAATCCGTTGCAATGAGTGATTCCGACGTACTGGAGGCGGTACGGAAAGCCTCTGAAACCCTCGGGGATTCCGGAAGAATACTTGTACGTGAAAGCGGTACAGAACCGGTAGTCAGAGTTATGGCAGAAGCCGGAGACGTTGAAACCTGTCAGAAACACGTCAACGATATTATAGCGGTACTTAAAGAAAAAAATCATACGGTCTGAACGGCATAAAGTCGGATAATTATATAATTATCCGGCTTTTTTTATTTTTAACAAAATTTTTATCTATAATATGTCACTGTTTGTACAAATGCTTGAAAATATCGGAAATTGACAAAAATTATTGACGTTGCGTATTTTCAGTGATATAATTATCATATCCGGAAAAACCGGACTAAAAATATATTTTTACAGAAAAACGGAGGTAACAATGGATAGCAAAAGAGAACATAATCTGAATATTACCCTGCAGAACGAAGAGGAAAAAGGTGACGTTATAATATCAATCGGGACGATTTTCAGAAAATTAAAGAAGTATCTTCTTATATGGATTATCGTTGCAGTGGTAGTATTTGCGTGTATATTCGGAAGTACTGCGGCGAATACTGTACACCGTAAGCCGTCACTGAGGGCGTTAGTAAGTTTTACATTCGACGGTATAGAAAAAGGTCTTGACCCTGCCGGACAGGATTTCAATAAAGAAATGATTAAAAATCCTACCGTCATAGAAAGAGCCCTTACAAACCTTGATTTACCGCTTGAACAGGTAGATAACGTACGTAACGGTATCACGATAACAGGTATCATTCCGGCAGATGCAATGGATAAGATTCTGACTTACAAGAATGTATACGAAAACGCCAACAGTAACAACTTACAGGCGGCACAGTCAATGCTTGGTGTATCGTATTTCCCTACCGAATACACAATAACTTTCAACTATGCGGTGACATCTTTCAGCAGAAGTACGGCGGTAGAGGTAATAAATAAGGTACTTGAAGAATTCAAGAATTATTTCTTTGAAATGTATGGATATAACGAAAGTCTCGGTAACTCCATAACCGCACTGGACATCTCAAGTTACGACTACTCGGAAGCTATAGAAGTACTGACAACTTCACTAAGCACAATGAGTACGTATGTAAAACAAATTTCAAAAGACGACAAAACACGTTTCCGTTCTTCAGTGACAGGTTATACATTTGACGACTTATACGAAGGTATAGAAACCATAAAATCTATTGACCTTGACAAAGTATCTTCATACGTAAACGTAAACAATCTCACGAAAGACAGGGATTCTTCTATTGCATACTATGAGTACAGAATAAAGACCCTCACAAGACGTAAGACATCCATAGAAGAACAGCTCGTATCAGTAAGGGAATCGATAAACGCTTACGAAAAAGACCAGATTTTTATTTTCGGTAGCGGTACGGAAGGTACGGATATGCAGTCAACACAGACCTCCGCACAGTACGATGCTATGATAGCTCAGAAACTCGAACTTACAAACGAACTCGCCACAATCAAACAGAATATCAACTACTACAAAGAAAGACGTGACGCATTAAAAGAGTTTAAGGCAAGTGATACAGATAATAAAAAGAAATTAGATCAGGTTAATACTCAGTTAGAAGACGTAAATAAAAAAGTAACGGAAATGATTGACAACGTAAAACTTACCGCCGACGATTACTATGAAAACGTAACTTTCCAGAATGCTTATAACGTACTTGTTCCGGCTTCAGGTTCAATGAGTTCAACATTAAGCGTAATAAAAAATAATATAAAGATACCGATAGTAATTGGTGAGGGCGTGACGTTTGCGTTATACTTCTTCGTCGCTCTGATTGACGCTATCATAACCGATTCTTTCGACAAAAAGAAGAAGAAAAAATCCGACGCACAGACAGAGACTACTGGTGAAATAGCGGAAAATATCTGAAACTCACACGAATAAAATATTATATCCTCCGTGTAAATCAGCACGGGGGATATTTTGAGTTATTAAAATTTAGTACGAAAGGACTTTGATAAATGGAAAATATTATAAATCTTAAAAATATAGTCGTCGAATTTGAAGACGGCGAAAGGATACTGAAAAATATAAATCTCGACATTAAAGACAAGGAATTTGTCACATTTCTCGGACCGTCAGGTTGCGGAAAGACTACTACATTACGTATTATAGGCGGATTCCTCGAACAGACAAGCGGTGACGTATTTTTTGAAGGAAAATGTATTAACGGTCTTCCACCGCATAAAAGAAACGTCAATACAGTATTTCAGAGATACGCATTATTTCCTCACCTCAATGTATACGAAAATATAGCATTCGGATTACGTGTGAAAAAAGTTCCAGAAAAGGAAATACTTAAACGGGTAGGCGAGATGCTGGAAATGGTAAATCTTATGGGTTTTGAAAAACGTTCCATCAACAGACTTTCCGGCGGTCAGCAACAACGTGTAGCGATTGCCAGGGCGTTGGTTAATCACCCGAAAGTCCTGCTCCTTGATGAACCTTTAGGAGCACTTGACCTCAAATTACGTAAGGAAATGCAGATAGAGTTAAGAAAAATCCAGCAGGAACTCGAACTTACTTTCGTATACGTAACGCATGACCAGGAAGAAGCCCTTACAATGAGTGACAGTATAGTTGTAATGAATAACGGTTACATACAGCAGATAGGCTCACCAACCGACATTTACAACGAACCTGTCAACGCTTTTGTAGCGGATTTCATAGGGGAAAGCAATATAATTAACGGTTCAATGCCGGAAGACTGCGTTGTTGAATTTGCAGGAAAACGTTTCCCGTGTGTAGACAAGGGATTCTCTCCGGACGAAACTGTAGACGTTGTAATAAGACCGGAAGACGTGAAGATTATACCGGCAGATAAGGCACAGCTGACAGGTAAAGTAGAATCGGTAGTATTCAAGGGCGTACACTATGAAATGTCAGTAGACAGCGTAGACAATAACTGGATTATCCACTCAACCAAAGCGTGTCCGGTAGGTTCGATAATTGGCATGACATTTGATCCTGACGACATACACATCATGAAAAAATCGGAGGTGGAATAATCATGAAACTTAAATATTTTTCCGCTCCGTATCTCGTATGGATGGTAATATTTATTGTAGTACCTCTTTTAATGATAGTATATTTTGCATTCACTACCGATGACGGCACTTTAACCATAAAATACATATCGGACGTCGGACAGTACGCTAATATATTCGTACGTTCTATATGGTTATCACTTATCGCAACCGCCGTATGTCTCGTTATAGCGTATCCGGTAGCGTTCATACTGTCACGCATGGACAAGCACAAACAAGGTACAATGTTAATGATAGTGATGCTTCCGATGTGGATGAACTTTCTGTTACGTACCTATGCCTGGATGACCATTTTAGGAAACAACGGTATAATAAATCACATACTTAATTTAGTTGGTCTCGATTCCGTAAAGCTGATAAATACATCCGGTGCGGTAGTTCTCGGCATGGTTTATAACTATCTGCCGTTCATGATACTGCCGTTATATTCCGTAATGGAAAAAATAGACAAGTCACTGTTTGAAGCATCTGCTGATTTAGGTTGTAACTCAGTATCAACGCTTATACGTGTAGTTATACCGTTAAGTGCCCCCGGGATTACTTCCGGCATAACTATGGTATTTGTACCGGCTATTTCCACGTTCATTATTTCCCGTATGCTTGGTGGTGGTTCAAATCTGCTGATAGGCGACCTGATAGAAATGCAGTTCCTCGGAAATGCTTACAATCCGCATTTAGGAGCATCTATTTCACTGGTACTTATGGTGATTATCCTTGTAATAATGACCGTTATGAACCAGTTCGACCCCGACGAGCAGGTACTCATGTAAAGGAGGCGTTACATTGAAAAAATCAGGTAAAATATATCTCGCACTTGTACTGTTGTTTCTGTATGTCCCGATATTCGTACTTATAGTATTTTCTTTCAACGAAACAAAAAGCCGTAGCGTTTTCAGTGGATTTACTCTTGACTGGTACAGAAGACTTTTCCATAACAGAATCATTATATCCTCACTTGTGAATACTATTATTATAGCGGTTGTAGCAAGTATAGTATCTACCGTACTCGGTACTCTTGCGGCAATTGGTATACATCATATGAAAAAAGTACCTAAAGCAATAGTAATGAATATCACCAATATGCCTATTATCAATCCGGAAATTGTAACCGGTGTATCACTTATGCTTCTGTTCGTATTCTTCTCCGCAAGAATGAACCTTGAATTTGGTTTTGTCACACTGGTTATCGCACATATAACTTTTGACGTACCGTATGTCATTCTTAACGTAATGCCAAAATTCAATCAGATGAATCCGCATATCTTCGAGGCGGCACAGGATCTGGGATGCAGTCCGGTAAGTGCTTTCCGGAAAGTAGTACTGCCGGAAATAATGCCGGGTGTGATAAGTGGTTTCCTGATGTCATTTACTTACTCTCTCGACGATTTTGTAGTAAGTTACTTCACAAGCGGTTCGACTTCGCAGACACTGCCTATCACAATATACTCCATGACACGCCGTAAAGTCTCGCCGGAAATAAATGCACTTTCGACGCTTATATTTATTGCGGTTGTGATAATCCTGATAGTAAAGAACATCATTGAAACAAAATCCGCTAAGAAAAACGGTACGTACAGGGAGGGCATATGAAAAAATTATCTCTGATTCTTTCCGCTTTTATGATTGCCTTTTCTATGATGTCGTGTAGTTCGGGAACAGTCGAAAATACCGACGACGAGGAAGAAGAAGTTTCCGTACAGACCCTGAACGTTTCAGACCCTGAATACTATACGAAATTCAAGGATAAAGGGATTTCAATAAACGTCTATAACTGGGGGGAATACATTTCAACCGGTGCGGATGAGGGGACACTTGACGTAAATGCGGAATTTGAAAAACTTACCGGCATAAAAGTAAACTATACGAATTACGCCACAAATGAAGAGTTATACGCAAAACTCAAGGGTGGTGGTGCATCATATGATGTAATTATCCCGTCGGATTACATGATAAGTAAAATGATTAATGAAAAGCTGGTACAGCCTCTTGATATGGAGAATATCCCGAATTTCCGGTACATAATGGATAATTTCAGAAATCAGGCTTATGACCCTACAAATGATTACAGCGTACCGTATACGTGGGGAACAGTCGGCATAATATACGATACTACCATGGTTGACATTCCGGAAGATGAAATAGACTGGGATTTACTCTGGAATGAAGATTACGCAGACCAGATACTGATGTTCGATAATCCACGTGATGCCTTTGCGATAGCTGAAATAATGTCGGGCTACTCACTTAATACGGAGAATCCGGAAGAACTCGAAAACGCTTCCCGAAAACTTACACAGCAGAAAAAAATAGTACAGGGTTACGTTATGGACGAGGTTTTCGATAAAATGGGAGCAGGTGACGCTTTAATAGCTCCGTATTATGCCGGAGATGCACTCACCATACTTGCGGAAAACGAAGACTTGAATTTTGTAATACCTAAAAGCAGTACGAATCTTTTTATAGATGCCATGTGTATTCCTACCTCCGCACGGCAGAAAGAAGCCGGTGAAATGTATATCAACTTCATGTGCGAACCTGATATAGCTTTTGCAAATATCGACTATATATGCTATTCTACCCCTCATCAGGTGGCTTTCGATATGCTCGACGAAGAAGTACGTGAAAGTAAAATATCGTATCCGGACAGCCAGTTTATCGCAGACAAAACGGAAGTTTTCGTCAACCTGTCAGAAGAAGCAAGTCTGAAAATGCAGAATCTGTGGACGGAAATGAAATCTGCGGAAGATGAAACTACTAACAAATGGCTTGTACCCATATTCCTTATATTCTGCGTACTGCTTATGATTTTTGTACTCATACGGCGACACATAAAAGCGAAAAAAGATATTTTTTAAGGTGATGAAATAAAATTGTTTGCTGAAAATTTAATGTTCAGTCTGAATGCGACCGTACCGGTATTCATGATGATGATTTTCGGATGGTTCGTACGGAAAGTAAACCTGCTCGATGACCACGCAACCGCAAAAATAAATAAGTTCGTTTTTAACGCACCTCTACCGGCTCTGTTGTTTTCCGATTTGTCAACCGCTGATTTCCGGGCGGTATGGGATGGTAAATTTGTAACTTTCTGTATAATCGCTACTCTCATAAGCGTATGTATCGCAATTGCTTATTCCCTGCTCCACAAAGACCGGGCGGAACGTGGTGAGATAATACAATCAGCTTACAGGAGCAGTGCGGCGATTCTCGGGATAGCATTTGTAAAAAATATTTACGGTGAAGCTACTATGGCAGGACTTATGATAGTTGGTACAGTACCGATATATAACATCATAGCGGTAATAACTTTATCGCTTACCTCGCCGGATAAAAACAATTCAAAATCCGGAAAACAACTTTTCATGAATACGCTGAAAGGTATTGTAACAAATCCTATCATACTCGGAATTGCAGTCGGTATAGTATGGTCGCTACTCGGAATACCTCAACCGGTTATACTGTCAAAATCTGTTTCATATCTCGCAAATATGGCTACTCCGCTGTCACTTATCGCACTTGGTGCATCTTTCAGAATTGAAGACGCTAAAGGTAAATTACCGGTTACTATCGGCATATCGTTTATAAAGCTGATTCTTTTCTGTGCGATATTCCTGCCTATTGCCGTACATCTCGGATTCAGGGACGAAAAATTAATAGCAATACTCGTTATGCTCGGCAGTGCGACTACCGGAAGCTGTTTCGTAATGTCAAGAAATTTCGGTCATAAAGGTACTATAACAGCTTTTGCGGTAATGCTTACCACTCTGTGCAGTGCGTTCACCCTGACGACGTGGCTTTTTATACTGAAAACTTTTAATTATATATAATTTCAGGATTTTTTTTGTAAAACACTTGAAAAAATTTTATCCGTATGCTATAATAAAGAATATATATCACATTCAGGAGGTTTGAAAAAAATGAGCGGATTGGAAATTGCAGGAGGTATTTTAATACTCCTCGTATGTCTTGTTACAATCGTTATATGTCTTTCACAGGAACAGAAAACTCAGGACAGTATGACGGCAGCCCTGACCGGTTCGAGTGCCGAGTCTTTCTATGATAAAAACCAGGGCAGGTCAAAAGAAGCTATTCTTAACAAAATTACAAGAACTCTTGCTATCATACTTTTCGTAGCGGTTCTTGCCGTCAATATTATCCCGATATTTACCGACAAGTAATAATTTACAAAGCCCTGTGACAAAATAGGTCATGGGGCATTTTCAATTTATAATGCATAATTAATAATTTTAAATTTACAGCATATAAAGAAAGGAAACACTTTTTATGAAAAAGAAAAATAAATCATCTGACAAAACAGATATTGAAACTTACAAGAAAAAAATAGTTACTTTTCTTCAGACCTATCATAAAAAAACTATGCCGATTAGTGAACTGGAAAATAAATGCCGTACAAAAAAACAGGGTAGGGATAACTTTATCAACGCTTTTGACCAGTTACGCACGGATGGCATTATAACGGTAAAAAAAGGTATGAAAGCCGGATTATGTACACGTCTTGACATATACCCGGCAACCGTCACCAGACTGAGCAGGACTTTCGGATTTGCAAAAACCGATAACGGCACGGAATACTTTATACCCGGTAAATGTATGTTAGGTGCAATGCCTGGTGACCGTGTACTTGTTTCCGACATTCCGTCACGTTCCGGCGAACCGGAGGGAGAAATCATAGATATTATACAGTTCAGTCAATCCGCCCTGACCGGTAAAATAGAGTTCGTCGACGGTAAACCCTATCTTGTACCTGATACAGCTACTAAAAATCATATGATTATCGTCAAGGAAAACAGCGTAAAATTTCACGACGGTGAAAAAGTTCTTGCGGAAATAGTCTACCGTGGACACCGGCACGCTGAACACAAAGTTAAAATAACTTCTGTTTTCGGAAGTTCTGAATATGCGTCATCATGTGCAAAGTCGATTCTTATGATGCATAACGCACCTTATGAATTTCCGGAAGAAGTACTTGAAGAAGCAAGAAAAATTTCTGAAGGTGGGGTACAGGAATATTCTTTCAATAACAGGGAAAATCTTTGTCATATGGACATCTTTACTATTGACGGTGCGGAATCGAAAGACCTTGATGATGCCGTTTCAATCGAAAAGACGGAAAATGGTTATATACTGGGCGTACATATTGCGGACGTCTCGCATTACGTACGGGGTAACAGTAATCTCGATAAGGAAGCTATGAAGCGTGGTACAAGTATATACTATGCGGATAAAGTAGTTCCGATGTTACCAAAAGAACTTTCCAACGGTATATGTTCCCTGAATCCCGATGAAAACAGGCTTACTTTATCATGTTTCGTAAATCTCAACGGCAACGGCGATATTATTTCTTATCGTTTCTGTAAAAGCGTTATACGTTCACGTGTAAAAGGGGTATACCCGGAAATAAACGACATTCTCACCTGCTCGGAATCTCCGGAAATTACGGAAAAATATTCGGTAGTAAGAAAAAATATCTTCCTCATGAACGAACTGGCGGATATTCTCATAGCAAAGAAAAAACGCCGGAACGCTCCGGAAATAGAGACTACCGAAAGCAAACTTATTATCAATGAGGACGGTATATGTTGTGCGGTTGTACCTCGTGAACGTGGTAAGGCGGAAAGAATCATAGAAGAATTTATGCTGACCGCTAACGAATGTTCCGCAAAACTCGCACGGTCTAAAAATGTACCGTTCGTATACAGGATACATGAAGCTCCGCCGGAAGCAAAAGTTGAGGCTTTACATGAAATTCTGCCTAAGTTCAATCTTGAATGTCCGCATTTCACCGAGTTTAAACCGTATCACGCTACAAAGATACTCGAAAGTGCGAGAGATACCGACAAATTCGAGGCGGTAAATTTACTGATACTGCGTTCCATGTCTAAAGCCAAGTACTCTACCGAACCTATCGGACATTTTGGTCTTGTACTCGACGATTACGCACATTTCACCTCACCTATCCGACGCTATCCGGATTTGGCTATACACCGCATTATAACCGATATTCTCGCCGGTTACAACAACGAGTGGTTAAATAAACGTTATACAGGTTTCGCCGTCAATTCCGCTGAACGTTCTTCCGAGGCTGAATTAAGAGCGGTTGCGATAGAGCGTGAATGTGAAGACTGTTACAAGGCGGAGTACATGAAGTCACATATCGGCGAATCGTTTACCGCAAGGATTTCAAGCGTTACGGAGTTTGGTTTTTACGTACAGTTACCCGATACTATAGAGGGGCTCGTGCATATCCGGACGCTTCCGGAGGGTGAATACGACTATTCCGAACCCGTTTCACTTACCGAACGTTTCAGTAACACTTCCTATACTCTCGGTCAGACCGTAAATGTAATATGTTCCGGCGTAAATGTAAGTGACAGTATCATTGATTTCGTACTCGACGACGAAGAACAGGAGTTAAATTAATATGAAAAAATTTTTAATAATTCTTCTTGCGGTAACCGCTCTTACAGGTTGCAGTCTGAAAAATGAACCGCCTGTTTATAATGAACAGGAATTTTCAGACGGTATACAACGGAAAACTTTCAACGCTGAAACTTATTCCGATTCCACGCTTCCGACGATTACCAATAAAATTTTACAGTCAGAACCGGAAACTTATACCACCACAATACAGAATTTTATGACGGAAAATACAACTCTCGCCGATACAACGGATTTTATTATTACAACTCCTGCTCCCGACGTTCCGGAAACTACTTCTGAAACTATCGCAACCATAACGACAACAATTCTTTCTATAAATACCACTACTATTACTAATGCCGAAACTCTTCCCGATGACCCTCAGCCTGACCCTCTCGGAGCAGGTGCATTTGTCTACGACGAAGCCGGTGCTGTACAGTTTGCGGAAGAATCACAAGACAATGACGAACAGATTTTAATGTCCGCCGGAAAAGCTCTTTTTGAATCGGCTTGTCAGACGGAATGGAATTTTACTGTAGGCTGTCCGTATAGTATCGACGAAAAAAATTCTATAAATGCCGGTGCATACGGCTGGACTTATTACAGAATTACTGATACCAATATTCACAGTATCGCCGATATTGAACGTGATTACTACAACGTTTTCAGTGACAGATACCCACACGAAGATTTAAAAATGTTATACGTTGAAAGTAACGGCAATGTTTACGCCATGAACGGTAAGCGTGAAATGAATGCTTATTATTCAATGTCGAGAATAACCGGTATAATATCACGTACCAGTGATGAAATTGTTTTCAACGTCGAAAATCAGTTTGAAGGTAACGACTTAGAACCTGATAAACCCTATTCTGAAAACGATACCTTTTCCGTTGTAATCTCGCCGGACGGCAAGTGGAAAGCCGGACAGTTCAGACTACCTTATTAATGTTAAATTCTTGTTAAACTTCTCCGTATTCTCTTGACTATTTCCGGAATTAAGTTATAATTGATTTAAAGATAAAAATA
>JAIDCY010000009.1 GCA_029055625.1 Ruminococcus sp.
TGAAAATTATCATGTACGTTAAATCAAAAAACAAGAAAAAATTCCGTCAGGGTGAGGAATACGGTTCGGCTGTATGGGGGACGGCAAGCGATATTGAGCCGTATATGGACAGTTCCGACAAAGACAACAATGTTATTCTCACTCAAACCGAGTATCTGACTATGGGCAGACCGGCACACCCGAAGTACGCACGAAACAAAAATATCCTGATTATCGGCGGTTCGGGAAGTGGTAAGACGAGATTTTTTGTCAAGCCGAATCTCATGCAGATGCACTCAAGTTACGTCGTGACAGACCCGAAAGGCACGGTTTTAGTTGAGTGCGGAAAAATGCTCGCTCGTGGCAGACCGAAAAAAGATACTGACGGAAAAATTCTCAAAGACAACAGCGGAAAAATCATATACGAACCGTATAAAATCAAGGTTTTTAACACGATTGATTTCGCAAAATCCATGCACTACAATCCGTTTGCCTATATTTCGGCGAAAAACCGTGAAAAAGATATACTCAAATTTGTTGAAGTGCTGATAAAAAACACTTCCTCATCTCAACAGCCGTCGGGCGACGACTTCTGGGTTAAAGCGGAAAAATTATTATACACTGCGTATATTGCTATGATTTTCTGTTTCTACCCTGAACATGAGCGGAATTTTGAAACGCTTATTGATATGATTAATGCTTCCGAGTGTCGGGAAGAAGATGAGGAATTCAGAAATGCCGTCGATTTGCAGTTTGAGTTTGTTGACTACTGGATTAACGACTCGTTCCCTGACGACTACGACGGTGGCGAATTTTACAACGCCATAAGAGCAAACAACAAGTCCTCCGACGAACAGAAACGTATCGGGACTTTTGCGATAAAGCAATTCAAGTCCTACAAATTAGCGGCAGGAAAAACCGCAAAGTCTATCCTGATTTCCTGTTCAACACGGCTTGCACCGTTTGCGATAGATGAGGTTCTTGAAATCACAAGTTACGACGAGTTGCACCTTGACAAGCTCGGTGACGAACTGTCAGCACTTTTCGTAATCATTTCAAACACAGATGCCACATTCAATTTTTTGGTGGCGATTATGTATTCCCAGATGTTCAATCTGCTCTGTACCAAAGCTGACAACAGCAAGGGAGGCAGATTAACATATCACGTCCGCTGTCTGCTCGATGAATTCGCTAATATCGGCGAAATTCCGCAGTTTGACAAGCTGATAGCTACAATCCGTTCCCGTGAAATTTCGGCAAGCATAATTCTGCAAGCCAAGTCACAGCTTAAGGCAATTTACAAGGATAATGCCGATACAATCGAGGGAAACTGCGATACTATGCTGTTTTTAGGCGGTAAGGAAAAAACTACTTTGAAAGAAATTTCCGAATCGCTCGGTAAAGAGACTATCGACAGTTTCAACACTTCCACAAACCGTGGGCAGTCAGAAAGTTACGGCATGAACTATCAGAAGTTAGGTAAGGAATTGAAAAGTCAGGACGAACTGGCGGTCATGGACGGTGACAAGTGTATTCTTCAACTCCGAGGTGTAAGACCGTTTTTCTCGGATAAGTTTGATATTACACGTCACAAAAATTATCCTATGCTTCTTGACGACAATCCGAAAATGGAATTTGACATCGCAAAATATGTTAATTCAAGAAAAAAGATGTGTCTGAATCCAAAGCCGGACGAGTACGTTACAGAGTATGCGGTTAATGTGAAACCGTCCGAAAATTTGGCTTAGATGCCACAGTGAAGAATCCGAAAAAAAAGAAAAAATCGGGTGAAGCTGAAATACTGATTTTATTTTATTTAAGGAGTTTTTAAACATGGGCAATTCAAAATTTTCTGTTGTTTCCACAACAACACCAAAGCACAGATGGCTTAAAAAGGGCAGTAAATTCGCTAAAAAAGCCGTTTTCTCACTCACAACTCTCTGCTGTATGGCGGCAATGTTCGGTACAACAGCTTTCGCCGCAACAGGTGAAGTCGATACAAGCTCGTTCATCACGACTGCCTGCACGGTTCTCAAGTCCGTTATCTGCCTTATCGGTGGCGGTGTCGGAGTATGGGGCGTTGTCAACCTCCTCGAAGGATACGGCAACGACAACCCAGGTGCTAAAGTCCCATAGTCATATAGAAGTTTTTGATTTTTTAATATAGACCGCATAACATAGCGTTATGCAGTCCTGCCGTATTTTCCTGTTTCCGTTGAAATGCTTGAAATGGCAACATCAAAGCGGAAGTAAATATCAATCTGCTGAATACGTTTTCCGCATGACTTGTCGGGTTCGTGAACAACGATTTTTTCAATCAGTTCGTGCATAATTTCAGGAGTTAATTCCGTGATATGTTCGTACTTCTTCACAAGTCTAATAAACGCCGTCACATCACTTGACTTTTGTTCAGATGTATCAATAAATGCCGATAATTCCGCAACTGTAGACTTCAATTGTTTCTGTTCTTCCTCATACTCTGCGGACAGAATTTCAAAACGCTCATCGGAAATCTTACCAAGAACATTGTCCTCATAAAGCCTTTTGAACAGCTTATCAAGTTCAGAAATACGTTTTTCAGCCTGTTTCAGCGTTTTTTTAGCTTTCGCAAGTTCCGTGGACTGTTTCTGAACGGAATTGCTCATAGCCGTCTGTACAAATTCGCCCTCATTCTCTATTACAGCAATGAGGAGCTTATTCAGCTCACCGAGGACAATTTTCCTTAACACGCAAGTTCTGATATAGTGAACGGTACATTCTTTCGTATCCTTTGCATAAGTTGAGAATCGCATATGCTCCTGCTCTGGACGTTCATTCACACGTCTGCTCAAATACATTTTTGCTCCGCAGTCAGCACAGTATACCATTCCCGAAAACGGATTCAACTCATCTTTCTTTTGAAGTCTGCGTTTGTTCTTGCGGATTTCCTGCACCAAGTCAAATTCATGTTGAGTAATGATAGGTTCGTGGGTATTCTCAAAAATCAGCCATTCGTCCTGCGGATTGTAGATGATTTTATGTACTTTATAGGACTTCATGTGCGTTCTGAAATTTACCGTATGTCCGCAATATTCAAGTCGTTCAAGAATGTGACAGATTGTCTGCGTTCCCCAACGGTGCGTTTTGGCATTATGTCTGCCGTTGTCTCTGCTTTGTGACAAAGCGTAAGCCAATACCCTGCTCCGTAAGAATACGTGCAATCTGCGTCGGACCGTAGCCGTCAATGCAAAGTCTGAATATCTTACGAACGACTTCCGCAGGCTCATCATCAATTATCCACAGATTTTTGTCAGTATCGGATTTCTTGTAACCATAAATAGGTGGACAAAGATGTTTTCCCGATTGTCCTTTAGCTTTGAACACGGTACGGATTTTCTTTGAGCAGTCACGAGCGTACCAGTCGTTGAAAATATTCTTGAATGCCATTAACTCATTTTCACTCTTGAAAGTGTCCACACCGTCATTGACAGCAATGTAGCGAACATCATAATCGGGGAACGTCATTTCAATAAGTTCACCAGTTTTGAGATAGTCACGTCCAAGACGTGAAAGGTCTTTTGTAATAACAATTCCGATTTTTCCGTCCTCAATGTCGTTCATCATAGCTTTTAAACTGTCACGCTCAAAAGTCGTTCCTGAAACAGCGTCATCAACGTAAAATTTTGTGTTGCGAAAACCATTATCTTCCGCATATTTTTTCAGAATTGCTTTCTGGTTTGTTATGCTGTTACTTTCGCCCTGCAACATATCGTCCTGCGAAAGTCTGTAATATAAAGCTGTAATCTTGTCTTTCATTTTAACCTCTCTTTCCGACAGATACAGCAAGCTATGTTACCATTATAGCGCAATATTCGGCACAAATCAATGTACCGATATTCCAAAGTTACACAGTCTGCTTTTCGATTTTTTGTCTGGGGAAACGAAAAAACTGCGAAGCGGATAACGCTTCACAGCCTATGTAGAATATTCATTTTTATTGGCGAGGTATTTGTTATTCAGATAAATCAGAATTTAGCCGTATGTTCTCTCAAGTTCATGCTGAACTTCTTCAGCACATCTGATTTGTTCATTCAGATTCCATTTGCCGATATTCTTTCCATCTCTTAAAAACATTGAGCCACTTTGATGAAAATAAAATTCTATATTTCTTTCTTTTGCTTCAAGATATAAATTCTTTACCCATTCATACTCTATCGGTCTTACATCTGCTTTGGGAGCCATTTCGCCTCCGACATTGACACACTTTATCAGTCCGGTATCCAAGTATTTTCGTAAAGAAATCGGACCTATTAGGGGTGAGCAGAATATCTCTCTGTGCTTTACAGGTGCTTCTAAAAAGTGTTTTAGTCGAATATCAGCCATTTCCTGATTTTCTACTGAAATGCTAATGTATACATGTTCCCAGCCTTCTCCCCAATCAGACGGAACACAATCCTTGATTCTTTCAGGTCTTTTGGTTGTCATAACAAATCTGCAATCATTTCTTCTTCTGATAAAGTCCCAGCAACCCTCTCGCCACTCATCAGCTTCTTCAATAAAGAAATCGGAAGAAAAGCAGAGCTTTACTAATGAACCGGGCGGACACTTTGTATCCTTAAGCTCATATGTGGTTTTGCCTTTTGTAATGATTGAAGTATCTCTGCCGTATCTCTTATCCATTTTGAACACAAAGCAATTCTTACAGCCAGGACTTGCTTTTTTACAACCGTGCCATGGATTCCACGGAATAGCTTTTTCCACTTCTGTATTTTGCATCATTAACACCTCTAAATTCTAATTTACATGAGCAAGCCGAGTGCTTCTCTCTTTACTCATTATACTATACCGCCAATGAAAAAGCAATATTCAAATCAATTATTTTATACTTTTAATAGATATTCATCAAAAAATTCAGAGTTTTAAGCCAAATAAAATTATACCCGAAAAAACGCTTGAAATCGGCGAGGAGTTATGCGACAGATTTCTGAAAGGCGAATATCAGTATGTTCTTGCGGTTCACACCGACCACGAACATATCCATTGTCATATCATTTTAAACAACATAAATATCTGCACGAATCGTTCTTTTGAAACCGAAGAAAATCAAGGTAAAAAGTCCGAAAGAGCGTGGGCGAAACTCCGCAATATTTCTGATGAAATCTGTCGTGAACACGGCTTGTCTGTTATCGAAGAACCGCAGAAAAATACGGGCATTTCCCACTTTGAGCGAGATATGCAGAAAGAGGGTAAATCATGGAAAGATAAACTCCGTGCAAGAATCGCTGAAATTGCATATTACAGCAAAAATCTTGAGGACTTTTTCAAGAACTGCATTGAAAGCGGAATCGAGTACGTTTACAAGCCAAACAACAAGTACAAGCTGAAATTCCGTATGCAAGGACAGGAACGTTTTACGAGAGCCGAAACTCTGGGCGAGGAATATACGGCAGAACACATTGCAGAGCAGATTGAGCAAATCCAAAAATTGCTTGCAAGGGTAAATAATATATCTGCAATTTCAAAGCCTGAAACATCTGAAATTCTCGAAGTTAAGCCGATTGAAAAGAAAGAAGATAAATGGGCGGATATTCGTGGTATGTGGAATGCTGATATGATGATTGCTGAACTTGAATCGGCAGGTGTAGAATCACTGAATATGCTCAAATCGTTTATGTGGAATGTTCGCCATGATGATGACCATACCGATGAATTGGCATCGCTCCAAAAGAAAATCAAGGCAGTTGATAGTCTTATTGCTAAAATCAAGCATCTTGATGAAATTGCACCGATTTACAAGGAGTACAAGGGCTTGAAGGGATTCAGGCAGAGCCGTTTCAGGAAGAAAAATGCTGATGTTATTGAGGATTACGAAAAAACATTTGATTACATCAAAGAACATCGAAAGCCGTTTTATACGGACGGTAAACTGCCGACAATGCTTGATTTGCTTGATAAGTCCAATGGGAGTATAATACCCTTGTTGATGAACATGAAGCATTTATTAAGAAGAAAACAGCAGCTCAGAAGTATACCAAACAGGTGAAAAAATATCTTGATGAGCAGTATATGAAACGTGAACGGGAACGAAGTCAGCAACGGTCTTATTCGCAACAGAAAAAGAAAAATACACTTGAATAGGAGATAATAATTATGGAATTGGAATTACTGAAACAGAGACAGCGTAATGGTATCGAGATTGCCAAATTACAGGGCAAGTACAAAGGCAGAAAGCCTATACCTATTGACTGGACGAAGTTCGGGCAGCTTTATGAGGAGTGGAAGTTGCATAAAATCACGGCAAGGTATTTTATGCAGAAAATGGGTTTGACATCAAATACATTTTATCGTCGCGTACATGAATATGAGGAGCGAAATGAGATAACTTTAGAGCCTGCTCCAAAATTCTCTTAGACGAACTGAAACGACTCTTACAACAATTTGCCATTATTGAACATCTTTTCTACCTATAAAAAAACAAGCCCTCAAAAACGACTTTAACAGCGTTTTTAAAGACTTGTATAGTGTTTTATATCATTAGGGTTTGTATTTGTTGTGGTATATAACGAAATTCTTGATATGACCTTCTCACCGATTTCGTCAATCAACAGCTTAGGATAGAATGAATATATCTCCTTGATAACATCAAGTCTCATTCTTTCTTTATCATTAAGTAAGAGAGGTTTTTGAAAACAAGAGTATGCTGCAAGTATTAACTCTACAAAAGGCTTTATCGTTGGTGAGAGATTAACATAGCCAGTTGTCAGTGTTCTTTTCGTAAGATTGCTTTTGCTATTGGTTTTTTGAGGGTGAAACAGACGTACAAGCTCATCACCTTCAAATGTTTATATTATTCCTACTGTTTTCAGTAGCTTTTGTGTGTAATATTGCCACTCATAAACACAATTTACGTAAGTATGTTCGTCTTTCTTCATTAAATCGGCAACATATTCTTTAGATAACTTACGAAATTCAAGAATATCATTCACTAATTTATCATAGCTTTCGGGAGTTATGTTTTTCTGAAAAGCGATAAAATAAGCATATTCCGCATTATATAAACGACAACCTAATCTTTCATCGGTCAACAGCTTAAAAATAAGACGGAACGGATATAACTGAAAACAAGCTGGAGTACCACTTGCCGGGTGTTCAAACTGAATGCCAAAGAGCATTGTAGTAAATATCTTCAATAGCTTTTCAGGCCCATTTATATGCTCAAGAAACAAATTACCAAGCGGACTGAAAATAAAACGCTTTGAATTTTTCTTTTTCTCCTCATATCCGAACATATAATATTCCAACGTATTTATACGATGGGATATAGCATCTAACGGTCTTTCCTTTGGATTGCGAGTTTTATACATATCAAGGGCTGCAAGGCGCTCCTGCATACGATAACGTTCGGTATCGCTTACATTAGTACCACAATTATTCTTAACATCTAATGCTACAGCTTTTATACGTTCATAATCTGATGTGTGTTTGTATAATATCCATTTTTCACGTTTAACCATTATTGGCACTTTATTCAACCCCTATCAATTCGATAATTCTTTCCATAAGACGTGGAGGTATAGCTTCACCTATGATTGTTCTGATAAATGTATCGGTAGAGCCTTCAGGAAAATCAATATCCTCTGGTATAGACGAAACGATAAAGGTTTCAAGTAATGTAAGCACTCTAGGATCGGAGTATGTTCCGTCCTCTTGCAAATAACCTGGGTGAACATTGTTGTGAGAACTAATGCTACCACAGTAAGTTGTCCGAGCAGGGCAAGGCTGATTCCATACCATACGCTTAAATGTATTATGAAAGCCTTTTATGCGAGTACCATCTTCCTTTGCAGATGTTATTTTTGCCTGACCGGTCGGCTCGTCGTGACCTTGTTTCCGCATGATTTCCGCACATTCAAGGCGTAATCCTACACCGGCAAACGTATGAATACAATTATCAATGCAGTTATGGCACGGCTGATAACAACCGGTCAGACCGCTGTTACCTGCATTGACTATCGCTCCGCATTTCAGCGTTGTAATATCACCCTGCCAGAGATAAATATTATCCTCGACAGGCTGTAAATCCGCAATATCTGTAATGCCCTTTTTCAATGTTAAATCTTTAAGGAATTTATTTTCTGTATCTATGTAATCCGGAGATACAGGCATTGCCGGACGGATATTTACAAGGCTTCTGTAAAGCTGAAACTGTTCCTGCTCATATTCCGGAATAGTAATTCTGCTGTATTCCGGATTTTCATTTAAAAGATATTCTATAAGTTTTTTTGAAATCATAGTCTTATAACCGCTCCTTCTGGACAGTTTTCAAAACAAGCACCACAGTGAAGACAATTATTCTGTCTGATAGTATATTCAGATTCGATTTTGTCAATGCAGTTCTGCGGACAGACTTTCAGACATTTTCCGCAACCGATGTATCTGCGGAGCAACGTTTTCGTCAACTGTGGCGACGTTCAGTACATCTACAAGCTTTATTTTCTTTAAACAAGTTTCAGCGTCCATAAATAAAAAACCTCACTCAATAATTTTAACTCTGTCGGCTTTTCGTGGTTTTGTATGTGGCTGTTCACCGTCAATATATCCGAGAATAACAAAGCAGACAGCACCGTAATTTTCGGGAATATTCCAATTTTTCAAAAGTTCCTGACCCTCATCGCTTGCAAAAGTTTCTTCTCCTCTTGAGATAATACAGGAAGAAATGCCGAGTTCCGTAGCCTGTAGAATCATGTTTTCAGCCATACAGAAAGCATCTGCAACACGGAAAAGAAAATTTTTCTGACAGAATATAGCAATAACTGCCGGTGCATCATAAAACCCATTTTTAAGAGCAGGATTATCAATGCAACTGGGTTGTTCCTTTGAAACATAACTCCCTGAAAGTGCGGAACGGTCAAATTTTGCGAGATTCATTCTGCCTATTTTTGCAGTCAGTTCGGCGTTACGGACGGCAACCATCATACTACGCTGACCGCCTCCGGCATTAGGTGCGTAATTTCCGGCTTCAAGAATAAGTTCCAGATTCTCACGGCTGATTTGTTTATCCGTATACTTTCTTATAGAATGTCTTGATTTTATTAAATCTATTAATTTCATAATTTTTCACCTGTAATATTATTGTATTCTTTCCAACACTGTGGATCTGGAGCGTACATATTTCCGGTATAGCCATACGTCACCGCCGGACAGCCTCGGCAATATCCACGCAATTCGCATTTACTACACTTTTCAAACTTATTCCAGTGTCTGTAAGTATCGAGATTTTTACCCATGAATAAATCATAGAGTGATGTTTCAAACGCATTTCCGATTCTGCTTTCCATTCTCCGACAGGCATAAACATCACCTGTAGGAAGAATTGTCATATGTCCGATACCACAATGACAGCCGTCGTAAATCATATCGGAATTATGATTTTCGGGTATTCTGAACAGTCCGTTTTCGTAAAGATACAATGTCCATAAATGGTCTTTGAATTGAAATGTAGTCTTACAGCCGTTCTTTTTATGCTCCTTGAAATTTATGATAGCACATATCAAGGAAATTTCTGTAATCTTCAGGTGGTATGTGATATTCTTCCGATTTCTGACCGCTTGTGGGACAGTATCTGCCGAAAGCAAAAACATCTGTTTCCTTTTCCGCACAGATGTCTATAAGTTGCGGAAAATCAGCGATATTAGCACTTGATACAGTTGACATTATCGCACAATACATACCCGATTTTCTGATACAATCTATTTTTTCAACAGTGGTATCAAATGAACCGGATTTCCGGAACATATCGTGTATATTTTTCATACCGTCAAGGGATAGCTGATATTTCACACAGCCGTAATCATAAAGTTTCCGACATACTTCATCATTCAGATGAAAAGGATTTCCCAGTATCGACCAGCGGATATTATTGTTACGGAGTTTTTCCGCAAGTTTCCAGAAATCTTTATGTAAAATCGGGTCACCGCCTGTTACGTAAATATATGGCGTTCTATCGAGTTTTCCGCACATTTCAAGAATATTTTCAATGACCTGCTCCATTTTATCGTATGGCATTTCCGTAAGTTGTTTGTGGTTGTTCTCAGCGAAAATATAACAGTGTTTACAGCGTTGGTCACAGGTATCCGTAATATGCCACTGAAATGCAAAATAAGGTTTCATGGCGATTACCTCCGATAGATAATTTTAAAATAAGGCAGTCGACAGTATTCTGACGACCGCCGGTTTTGATGACTTAAAGTAATTACTTCTTGTCAGGGTCAGCAGCTCCGCAAGCAGAGCCACAGGCAGAGGCAGGTGTTTCAGTAGGGTCAGCAGTTCCGCAGGCAGAACCGCAAGCAGATGCAGGTGTTTCAGCAGGGTCAGCAGTTCCGCAGGCACTTCCGCTGAATCCGACAACGTTCTTCAATGTTTCACTCATTGCAAGTATCTCCTTTCGACTTATTTAGGTTATCCCCGTAATTTTATGATAACACGATTATTTCAGTTTGTAAAGTAGGCACTTTTTTGTAACATAGTTACCTCAAAGTAACTCTTGCAGAATACCGGGAAATTTTTCCGGAAATTTTTTTGTACATTGACTTACGGAATGTTATATGCTATAATGAATGTAACATTATATATGAAACTATTGGAGGCTACTATGCTGAAACGTGAAGAACTGCCGGAATGTGACGTTGCAACAACAGTACAGATAATCGGCAACAAATGGAAACTTTTAATTATAAGAAATCTGCTTATGCGTCCGTGGAGATTCAACGAACTAAGAAAATCACTGGAGGGTGTCAGTCAGAAAGTGCTGACTGATAATCTTCGTCAGCTGGAATCTGACGGTATTATTTCCCGTACTGTATATCCGGAAGTACCACCAAGAGTGGAATATGCTCTTACGGAACTGGGCGAATCTCTGCGACCTATTCTTAATGCTATGGAAATATGGGGCAGAAACTTTAAAAAATCAAAATATTTTGATGTTATTACTTAAGATATATTTAAGAAAATATTATAAATGTATATAAAATTATTGTATTATCAGATGACACGGCTATTGAAAAGAAAAGAGCATCTTTATTCTGTATTGCCGTGGACGTTGCAACATTGAAACGAAAGTAAATATCAATCTGTTGAGTACGGTTTGCCCTGCCACCTTCGGGAGCGTGAACAACGATTTTTTTAATAAATTCGTGTAAGATTTCTGGTGTAAGTTCCGTTATCTTTTCGTACTTTTTCACGATTTCCACGAATTGCATCGTATCTGAATTTTTCTTTTTTGTACGTTCAACGAATGTTGATAATCCGAAACTGTTTTCTTTAAATTTTCCTGTTCGCCCTCATAGCGTTGTGACATCATTTCAAAGCGTGCATCAGAAATTTTTCCCGAAACGTTATCCTCATAAAATTTTATAAAAAGACTGTCGAGTTCTGCGATACGCTTTTCCGACTGTTTTAGCGTTTTTTCAGTTCGTCCGAATCGTGTGCATATGTCGAACAAATCATATGCTCCTGAGTAGGACTTACGTGCTTGCCACGTCCTAAATATAACGTATTCTCGCAATTCTGTAGTCTGCGTTTGTTTTTGTGGAGTTCCTGAACAAGGTCAAAATCATGTTGAGAAATGATAGGTTCGTGCGTATTTCAACAATCTGCTGTTTTTTTGGGATTGTCAACCAATCTGATTTTTATGTATTTTTTATAACTCTCAATATAGCATTATATATAATTGAAAAACGTTATCTTAATAAGTTTTCTTATTTGAATGCAATGCTTGTCCTATTTTGATATGTTTTTTGTAATTATGATTCTGATTTTTCTTCAAATACAACAAAATTTTAGACTTTATTAAAAACAGATTATTTTTGATTAGTTATTTTTTTGATATAAGTATAACACCCTATCTGATTTAAAAAATATATCAAGTTATCAAATACATAGGGGTCTGTTAAATCAAGCTTCCAAGCATCATTGGAATTAAGTTCAACAGCTTTCTGCACATTATCTCTAATCCATTCACTTGGAATTTTTTTAATAAGATAGTTAGAATAATCAATTAAATTCCGATTTGAAGCATCACAAACATAGGATAACAATTGATTAAGTATCAATAATGCTTTGTCTTTTGGTATTTCAGGCACTATTTCCAAGTTATCACTAATCCTATCATAAAATCTATTGATAGAATAATCTATTTTTAATTCAAAATTAGCTTTTTTCATAATATCTCCAATATAAAATCTTGTAAAGTTCTGTAATCTTATCTGACATAATTTTCCTCTATTTCCGACAGATACAGCAAGTATGACAATTTTATTTTAGCGCATTTTTCTTGAAAATTCAATACGCAGAAATGTAAAATTTTCATGACCTGCTGTTTGTGATTTCGTCAGTATTCACCGAGGATTTTTTGCTGTCATCTTTTTCTTCTGCACCGTCAGACTTTTCCATATCAGCGGAATTTTTATGTAGTACTCCTAAATCGCAGAAAATAATTTGTGTAAGTTTGTCCTCAGCAGTTTCAGCATGGATACAGACAACATTTTCAACGCACTTATTCAGCTTTGTATCAGGATTATCTTCAAATGATGGGGCAATAAGTCGTGGGTCAAGACCGAGTTTACGTCCGTCTGATGTGATTTTCAGCATATTATCAATTGTCGGGGCAACATTGCCGGAACTTATATCATCTGCTCGGTCGGAAAGTTCTTTCTGAAAAGCTGTAATGTGCAATCTTGGTACGCTCCTTGAATTTTGTGACAATTAAAAAAGGGTATCACTCTGCAAATATTAAGGCAGAATGATACCCTTTTCTTTTTCAAATGGCATATTTGGTTTCTTTTTATATATAAGAACAGCACCACAGGAATGTTTTTATCCTGCGATGCTGTTTGTTTGCCCCATATTATAGGAATTCTTCTTCTCTCTTGTGCAGACAGAGAGTTATTTGTTTACAATAAGTTTACGCATTTCAATCATGTCGAACACGTCAATTTTATTATCCTCGCATAAATCAGCAGCTTTCCAATCAGGAAGCGTTACATTAGAAACTGCTAAAAGCCATTTCTGAAGAAGAACAACATCAGCAACGTTGAATTTACCGTCTGCATTCACATCGCCTGTACAATCAGCAGTTTTATTGGCAGAATAAATAGAAAGCCTATTGGTTGAAAGTTCGTACTTAAACTCATATGTACCGCCTGTGGCATTCAATACACATGCGTCTCCTGAGTTAACTAAAACCAAACGGTTTGTCGTATCTGTAATGACTGTATTGTTTTTTCCATATGATTTATCTGTTGAAAGATTATACATATTAAATGTATATTTACCGGCAGATAGTTCTTTTGTAATAGTAATAATATCACCGTTATCTGTTTTCTTACATACATCAGTGTTACCATGATTATTA
>JAIDCY010000090.1 GCA_029055625.1 Ruminococcus sp.
AGCGACGATGCCGAAAACAGCCTGAAAAAATAAACAAATTTAACAACGGTAATAAATCGGGCAAAAAAATAAAACCGGACTTCTGAAAAAGCCCGATTTTACGTTGTTTTTATGGTGCCGCTGACCGGACTTGAACCGGTACGGATTTTACTCCGAGGGATTTTAAGTCCCTTGTGTCTGCCTATTCCACCACAGCGGCATTGAAAATTAAATATTAATAAACACATGATAAAAAATCTGTTATGTTTACCAAGGTTAACAAGAAAATGAACTAAAACACTGAAATTCGGTAGACATTCTGGTAGACAAGTTTTCAAACTTACTGGAGACTTTCTACCAAAAGTCATAAACGATTGAATAAGACACCGAAATACAGGTTAAAACTCTGAATGTAAACAAGCAAACTCCGAAATGAACATCAAAAAACCTTATCGGATTTTAAGTCCCTTGTGTCTGCCTATTCCACCACAGCGGCGTATCTTATTTAAACTACTTGTCTATTATATCACATAAATTTCAAAATGTCAAGTGTTTTCTGAAAATTTTTTTTGAAAATTCTGTGATATTATTCTGAAAAGTATTTCAGTACATCTATTTCCGCTTGACAAACCTTGATGGAGCGACTATAATTAATAGTATCAAACCATGGAGGTTATGTTATAATGAAAAAAAATCTTATAAAAACTTTGCTCGGAGCTGTGACAGTTGCCGGTCTTCTCACCTGCTCCGTCAGTGCTTACGCCACAACGGTTGACGACGTAGCGGAAGCTGCCAGACAGTTAGGCTGTCCCGAGGAAACAATTCAGCAGGCATACGCTCAGTATTACGAACATCCCGAAGATTACGATTCCAATTCTTTTGATTACGCTATCGTCTATCTCCAGGAGAATAAAGACAGTATTTTCACTACCGGCTTACAAAATCAGAATCCCGTCACTACTACAACTACTACCGCCGACGTTACAACTACTTCTCCGGTATCTGACAATACCAATAATGATAACTCAACTATCGGAGCAGTTACGGAAAATAACAGTAACAACAACGACATCCAGCCGACTACTTCCGGCAGTATAACTCTGCAAACTCCCGACGGTGAGGAGTTCACACGCATTAAACCGCAGGAATTTATTGATATGTCCTATGACGATAAAATGGATTACGTCCGGAATTTCACCCCAGAACAGCAACAGGTCATTCTCGATAATCTTACTATACCGGAACGTAAAAGCATCATGAAACAGTTACCTGTTGAACAGAAAGCGGAAGTAGTAAATTCTATGGTGAGTTTCGGTGAAACGTTCGATATAAATGTAAGCGTTGAGGAAATAAGCGAAAATAATATATCTCTTTCAATGCGGAACGGTGAGGGCGAACTCATAGGTATGATGAACGCCGGCGAACTCGTCGAGGATACCGGTTATGACCGGAGAGGCATTTTGTTGTTGTCTGCCGGGCTTATATCGTTTGCAGGTGTACTCGCAGGTATAGTTTCAAAACTTTTCAGAACCGGTGACGAAAAATGAAAAAATCATTGATAATTCACGTAATAACGCCGGTTATAGTCTGTCTGGTATGCGTCGGCGTACTCGTTACCGCTATGATTAAACCTTATGACAAACTCAAAGTATATCTCAATATCGCATTCATGGATGACCTTAAAATAACGCCCGACGGAAGCACGCAGGGGCTCGTGATAAGGGAGAACGAAATAAAAGAAGACGTTCCGGAAGCTCAGAACGTAAGCGACACCGGCGAGGTAATACGTCCGCAGTTCGCCGAACTTTATGCGATAATAAAAAGTGATAAATTTTCCGTCGACGTACCCGTATATTTCGGGAGTAATCCGGAACTCTTTGAAAGAGGTGCTTGTCAGTCGAGCGGTTCAGTACTGGCAGGGGAGCAGGGAAATACGGTAATCAGTGCACACGAAGATACGTTTTTTTCCGAACTGACAAGCCTTGGAGAAGGCGACGTGATAACGATAAATACAAATTACGGCAAATTCACATATACGGTAAAAAAACTTATAGAGTTTGACAAATCCGACAACCGCTATGTCAACCCGACCGACGACACCCGGCTGACGCTTTATACGTGTAAAAAAGATATACTGGGTTCACCGGATGGGCGTATCGGTGTAATCTGCGAACCTGCTGAAAAAATGTTCTATACAGGGGAGGTGCAGTAATGAAAAAATTAAGTACCTATCTTATATCGCTGTTTTTATCGATATTCCTTGTATTCCTGATAATTGCATCAGCTGTTGCAGGGGTTTTGCGTATGAATATAACGGAACAGAAAAGTAAGGCAATGTTCGGAAAAAATAACGTGTACTCCCTGATTACCGGCGAACTGCAGAAATACTTCTCCGCACAGTATAATACTACAGGTATTCCGGCAGATGTCTACATGGAAGCCCTGGACGAAAGTTATATAATAAATGTTACCGACGCTTATGTAAATTCCATGTTCGATACGCTGAAAACCGGTAAAAGTAAAAAATTTACTATTCCTGAAAATGAAACTCTTGAAAATAATATCAGAAACTTCTTCAGCGATTACGCCGATAATAACAACTACGAAAAAAATGATGTCTACGAAAAAAAGGTTTCCGCAACTATTGAAAATGCGTATCGTGTGACGGAAAATTACTGTGATGTCTATAAATACGCCACGCTTCAAGAACATGGGGTATTGTCAAAAATTTCGGCAATTTTCAGCCGTATCGGTAAAATATCGCTGATATGTACGGGAATTACAGTATTTCTTATCATACTTCTGATAGTCGCAAATATGAAGTCTATCAGAGATGCGTTATACTGGACAGGTATTTCCGGAATTATTGCGGGAATACTCGGAACATTACCGACGGCATGGTTAATATCAGCCGATTATTTCGATTCTTTCGCTATAAAACAACCGCAGATATTCAAAGCGTTTACCGGCACAATGTATGCTGTTACGGAAAGCGTTATGACGGTAAATATTGCGGTAATGATTAGTGGTATTGTATTTGTAATAATTTATGGTCTGATGTGTAAAGCGGACAAAAAATAAAGAAATAAGTCAAGGGATTTTGTAAAATCTAACAAAAACAAAAAGAATCCCTTGACAAAGCAGTAAATATATGATATAATAGTAAATGTTGAATGGAAATGTTCAATAAAAAAAGTCTGGGTGTGGCGCAGTTGGTAGCGCGCTACCTTGGGGTGGTAGAGGCCGTGGGTTCAAGTCCCGTCACTCAGACCAGAAGACACGCTGTTTCAGGTAAGAGAAGCAACGTGTCTTTTAAGTTAATCTAATAATGAAAATTGTCTGCAAATGGGAGAGATGGGAGAGACCGAATTTCCCCATTGTTCCGCCATAGCCTCTGCTATTCCCGGAAATGTTTTACTCCGTTGCTTCTGACAGCTGATACTTTCGACAAAATAGACCTTGTTTCCGTTAGGACGTGTATGATGTGCTTCAGGTTTCGGGAGTTTGTCCGGATATTCAAGCAACGGAAGATTTTTCAGCCACAGGCAAGTTGTCTTTACGTGGTAGTTTTCTATGTCGTCAGCACTTTTCGCAAAGTAATAAGGTTGTATAATCTGGTCAGCTTTCCGGTAATGGCTTGCATAACCTACCGGGTTTTCAACACAGATTCTGTCGCAATCAGCCTCGCAGAACTTTATGAAAAATTCAAGTGCTGTTTCACGCATCCGGTATCTTTCGGTTGCCTTTTCACCGTATACATCAGTATTCAGATAGCGGTTACCGGCATTACTCAGATATGTACACGGCGGATGTGCTATAAGCAGATCCCATTTGCTGTCAATTTCATGAAGGATTAAGTCAGCTGTAGTGAACCGGCAGTTTCCGTTAATCAGACGGATTACATCACCCTGCACGTGCCATTCAGGATGACCGCCGGAGCATTCTTGAATATCGCAACTGTACGCCTCGTGACCTCGTTTACGGAACGCAATACATACTCTTTGTGATTCCTCACAGGCAATTAAGACTTTCAAATGTTAAACAGTCCTTTCCTTAGATTAATCAAAACGGTAAGTCATCGCCGGTATCGTCGTCAGCAGAGAACGCCGAGACCTTTGGAACTGTCTGTATAGTAGGTTTGAAATTGCTACAGCATAGCGTACACTCACCGCATATATCATCACAGGGTTCAAAGTAGTGTATGTCTTCAAGGACTCTTGCACGG
>JAIDCY010000091.1 GCA_029055625.1 Ruminococcus sp.
ATGTATAAGATTGTAACATATAATAATCATAATGTCAAGCAAATCCAGTAATATTTAAAATAATATTACATAAATTCCAGTCAGGAGGACATTTTTAAACACTGTACGATAATTTTGTCTGTCTTTTTCATTTGTTAACTATGTTGAAACAGTACAAAATATGAAATGATAAACTGTGCATAACGACTATTTTTTCTGAAAATTATGTGTCAAATGTTGACAAATCAATAAGACTGTTGTATTATAAAAATGCAGATACTACAACTGTATTATGAAAGAAGGTGATAAATTATGGGTAAAAAACTTGTTGACTCTGAACTGAAAGTAATGAACGTCCTGTGGAATGAGGGAGACCGTCCGGCACGATACATAGCGGAGGTGCTGACAAATGAGTATGGCTGGAATATCAATACAACCTATACACTGATTAAACGTTGCATAAAAAAGGGTGCGATAGAGCGTTCAGAACCTGATTTCATGTGTCATGCACTCGTACCGAAAGAAGAGGTTCAGAAAGCGGAAACTGATGAACTTATCAACAAAGTTTATGATGGCTGTGCGGAAAAATTATTTGCCACACTTCTGGGCAGGAAAAAATTATCTGCAAAACAGATTGAACGGTTAAAACAGATTGTCGACAAATGGGAATGAGGTGACTTTTTTTATGAACCTGTTACAGATGAGCTTTACCGGAGCGGTTCTTATTGTCGTCACCGTGATAATAAGAGCGGTTGCGATACACCACCTGCCGAAAAGAACTTTTTCTATATTGTGGTTGCTTGTGATAGTCCGCCTGCTCTGTCCGGTTTCCGTATCGTCACCGGTCAGTATCTATTCTTTAGTGTCGGGAAATGACAATCAGCAGGTTTCAGATACCGTTGTAAACGCAGACAATCAGACGTTATTTCCTGTAGTTACGGAAATTACATACAAAAATTACGTTTCGGACGTACCACCGAATCTGACGGCAAAACAGAAAGTATCGTTATGGGGTATCGTATGGATTGTGGGTGTGTTACTTCTCGCCGGATTGTTTGTAGTATCGTATATCCGGTGTGTGCGTGAGTTCAGGACATCATTACCGGTAAAAAGCGATTTCGTGACGGAATGGCTTGACAAACACCGTCTGAAACGTAAAATCAGAGTACGTCAGTTCAGCGGGATTTCCACCCCTATGACTTACGGATTTTTTAAACCGGTAATCCTGCTCCCCGAAAATACGGACTTCGACGACGTACAGAATTTACAGTACGTACTTTATCACGAATTTGTACATATCCGTCACTGTGACGTAATTTTAAAAATACTTGCCACAACAGCATTATGCATTCACTGGTTCAATCCGTTTGTATGGGTAATGTACATTTTATTCAACCGGGATACGGAACTTACTTGCGATGAGTACGTAATACGACATTTCGGCAGGGAAAACAGGTCAGTATACGCCGGAATGTTAATAAATATGGAGGAACGGAAAAATATTTTCGCTCCGTTCTGTAATAATTTCAGTAAAAATGCGATAGAAGAGAGGATAGAATCTATTATGAGAGTAAAGAAAAATACTGTTTTAAGCCTTGTATTAGCGTGTACAGTTGTAGCCGTTACCGCCGGAGTGTTCGCAACTTCCGTACAGGCGGACAAGGAAAAAGAATCCGCACAGACCGTAGAAAGCGATACGGAATATACAAAAGTTTTTAATCCGTCGGACTGGTGGACTTATGAGGAGTACGCCGAGTGGTTGGAAAATGAAAAAACAGAACTCAAAAGCATAATCGGTGAAAAGGCTTGGACGGCATCAAGGGGCGACTTCGTATGGACGGAAGAAATTGTTGAAGAAACTATAGCTATGTACGAGGGCATACTCGAGGACATAAAAAACGGTGCTATGTACTCAAAATTTGATGGTGATGATATGATAGTTACTAATTATGGTGACAATGAAAATCCGGTAGCTAAAGTTTATCAGTTTGCAAAATCTGACAGCATAGAAGAAGCAACTTCCGAAGCTGAAATATTCAGTAAATATGAAGCGTATGGAATGACTTACGACGCCAATAACGATACGCTTACTTTTAACGGAAAATTAGTCCGCTGGTTTGAGGATTACTATATTGTAGACGGCGATAATACAGCAGGAATAAACAAGTTTGATGAAAACGGTATTGTTGACGTATACGCCGTAAGAGATACAACCAATCCGGAAAGAAATGCAGACGGTTCATATGACCCGTCCGGAAAACTGATAGGATTAAAAGAGTTTTCACAGGAAGAATTTAATTCACGTGACATAAACGCCATACAGAATCCGGAGCAGGTAGCGATAAATGACGTTATTCAGCAGACGGAAGATACACAGATTTTACTACAGGATTATAAAAAATACGGTCTGGACTATGAAATAGATACCGCAACCGGTGAACTTAGTATGAATTGGCAGGGTAAACCGGTACACAGCATTTTCGACGAACCAAAAGGCGTATGGATTGCAAATAATCAGAACGGTTTTAATCTTGGTTCTGATGCTGTAGATTTGGAAGCGGTCTATGAAAACGGCGTACTCACCGGACTTAAAGCCACACAGACACATTCAGAACATAATTTCTATGCTGTGGAGCAGGAAGCATATGCCGGTGAACCTGTTCTGTATACGGAAACGGATTCATTTCTTGCGGAATACGGACAGTTCGGCGTAACTTATGACGAAACGGAAAATCAATGGTACTTCAACGGCGAAAAAGTACGCATATTCCGGGATATTCTTACTTCAAACGGCGAAGACCTTACAAGCGGAAATTTTCACGGTTCTATGCGTAATCTTAGCGGTAACGGTACTGTTGACATCTACACCGTACGAGATTTCAGCAACTTAAACGCCGACGGTAACGGAACGTTGACGGATATAAGGGCTTACAGTCAGGCGGAATTCAACGAACACACTTCACCGGATACCATTTTAACAGAATCTCCATAAATAAAAAAATTACCGGTAGTCTGCATATAACGGACTGCCGGTTTTTTATTATTTCATTAAATTCTCAATCAGCTTAATCCGGAAAAGCGGTCTTATTAAACATTTTTTCGTTTTTTGTTCACGGAAAGTTTACAGTTTCTTTCTGAAATATGATATTCCCCCTTTACATTCCGGATAGAATGATGTATAATAAAAGTATATTAAAAGTTTGTTGAGGTAATGTTTATGCATAAAATAATATCTTCTTTCGTATCGGCAGTGTTAACGGCTTCTGTGCTGGTAAACTGTGTACCCTTTGTAAAAGTTTCCGCAGAAACAAAAGAAACAAAACTTATTGCTTTGACTTTTGATGACGGACCAAATACTACTACCACAAACGATGTTTTAGACATTCTGGAAGAATATAACGCCAAAGCGTCATTTTTTCTGATTGGTAACAATATAAACGAAAAAAGTTCAGAATCAGTAAAACGTGCTTACGATATGGGAATGGAAATTGACAACCATTCTAAAACACACGGGAATATGTCAAAAATGTCAGAAGAAGAGGTCAGGGCAGAAATTGCATATGTCGACGATAAAGTAACAGCAATAACCGGTGAACCGACAAAATTTTTCAGACCACCTTTCATTGATGTAAATAAAAGTCTTTATGATGCCGTTGATTTACCGTTTATCTGCGGAATTGACTGTCAGGACTATATGGAAAATGTCACCGCCCAGGAACGTGCTGATTACATTATGAACGGTGCAAAAGATGGTGTAATCGTCCTCCTGCATGATGCCGCCGGAAATCAGCAGACCGTTGAGGCATTAAAAATTGTCATGCCAAAGCTGATTGAACAGGGTTACGAATTTGTCACACTGACGGAATTGTTTGAACGTCAGGGAGAAACTCCGAAAGACAATATTCTTTATTCAAATGTCGCAAAATATCCCTGTGCAGATTATCAGGAAACAATGGAAATTACCGACGGAAAATCCGACCGCATACCTCTTAATCAATCTTTATTGAGTGATTATGGAGATGATTACGCAATAGAACTGAATTATACGAGTGAAACGGGGTATCCGCCTGTAATCGCATTGCAGAGGTGGTCTTCTACGCCGTCAATCTGGCATCCGATTCAGCCATTCTATTTTAACGGAGAAAAAGCTGTATTTCTGGCGGAAGATATTAATTCTGCGTTAAAACAATTTGACATCAGCTACGAAGACCTGGACGGAATCACAATATCAGCCTACACCGGAGAAATTATTTTAAGCAATGCAAAAGTTCTCACAAAATCTGAAAATTCTGAAAAAATTATGGGCGACGTAAACAATGACAAAGTATTTAACGTTTCAGATGTTGTAGCTCTTCAGAAATGGTTGCTTGCAGTGCCGGATATAAAACTTTCTGAATGGAAGAATGCCGATTTTTATGCGGATGACAAACTGGATATTTTTGATTTGTGCCTCATGAAAAAATATCTTATTGATGTAACCGGAACGGATAAACAGAATCATACTTAACAGGGAAAACTGAAGTTTCAGAGAGGGTGAGTAGAATACTCACCCTTATTTATTAAAATGATTTCAAACTATACACATAGTTGTAAAATATCGCCGTATATTATGTGAAAATCTGTTGTATTTCTTCACGACAAGTCGTCACAGTAGATTCTGTAAGCAGAATTTTCACCTTGTATAATTCAAGTTGTAACAAATTGTCCCTTTACTTTTTTAAATAAGTCTGCTAAAGTATAATTAAAGCAGAGGTGATTGAAATGCTGACGGGTCAGAAAATTGCCAAGCTGAGAACAGAAGCAAATTTAACACAGGAACAACTGGCAGAAAAACTGTATGTTACGAGAGAACTTGTGTCTAAATGGGAAACGGGAAAAAGAAATCCGAATTATAAAATGATTCTGAAAATTGCGGAAATATTCAGCGTTGATGCAGATGATATTTTTAATCTCAACGATATATTGTCAGAAGAATTATCTGAATGTATTCCGGATAAATATAATGAAAAAACTGCGGACCTTTCCGCAGTTCTGAATATGTTTCTTGGTACGCTTAATAAAAGAGACAGAAGCATTTTTATCCGACGTTATTATTTTTCGGAAGATATACCGGATATTGCGGACAAGTACGAAATCAGGGAAGGAAACGTTAGGATTATTCTTATGCGGACACGTAAGAAATTAAAGAAATATTTCAAAGAGGGTTAATTGTGGATAAAGAGAGTTTATATAATGCTCTGACGGATATTGACGAAAAATATATTTCGGAATCTGAAAATTTTTCCGAAATATCTGCTGAGTTCCGACGTGCAGAATTACGGAAAATCGGTACTGTTTTTTCAGTATGTGGTTTTTGTGTTATCATTGTTACTGCCGTATTTTTCAGTTCCGGTAACAGAAATATTCCGCACATAACCACTGAAAACAACAGCAGAATAACAGAATCTTCTTCTGAATTATCGGAAATTCCAGCTTCTGCCGACAATACAGATACTCCCGTGACAGAAGAAAAAGTTACGGAATCGGCGACGACAGACCCTTATGCTGATGCTTATGAACCTGATAATCATAATAAATCTGATACAAATCAACTTATTTCAGCGGACGGCGAATATCTTTCATTTGCGGAAACATTCGGTTATTATGGTGCGGAGACTTCCGCCGATATTTCCGCCATTTCGTATACAATAAACGTTCCGGAAAATGGTATCAGTGTGATAACGGAGCAGGGGGTTATTTCAGATTATGAGACGATAAATTCAATTGTAACCATTCTGAACAGTCTTTCTCCTGAAACAGCTACTTCCGCTACTCCGCAATGGTATATTGACGCATGGAATGATTATAAAGCCAATCCATCCGCTTATCATGCAGAAAGTATTATGATTGAAATATGCCTTGAAAACGGTACTGTCATTAAGGATATAACCTATCAGCCGTTTCTCGCAGACGGTTATATATCCGGTATGCAGGAACTTACTTCCGAACAGAACACAATGTTGAGGTCATTGTTACAGAAATGAAAAGAGAGGTTAAAAATATGAAACGAAAAAAAGTTACGGCGGTTATATTGTCCGCTCTGATTTCCTGTTCCGGTACAGTTTCACCGCTGAATTTAAAAGCCGTTAATTATCTGATAAGGGGAGATGTCAACGGTGACGATGTGTTTAATGTTGCAGATTTAGTGGGATTTCAGAAGTGGCTTCTGTCTGGAACAGATGCTCCGGCAAACTGGAAATCCGCAGATTTCAACGGAGATGATACGCTTGATGTGTTTGATTTATGCCTTATGAAAAAATTACTGATAAAAAGTCTTGAAACGCCGGAAATCCCTGCTCCCTCTGTTTATTGTAAATCTTCCGCACTGTATTGTATTGATGATGAAAGTATGCTTTATGCTGACGGAATCAATGAAACGGTAGCTCCGGCAAGCATTACAAAGTTACTTACGGCATCTGTCGCATTGTATTACTTATCGCCACAGACTGTAATTACCGTCGGAAATGAACTGAATCTTGTAAATCCGTATTCAAGCCTGTGTCTTATTCGGAAAGGGAATAGAATAAAGTTGTATGATTTACTTACTGGTATGCTTATGGCATCGGGAAATGACGCATCATATACTGTTGCCGTTGCAACCGCAAGAGCAGTTTATCCGGAGGAAAATTTGTCCGATATACAGGCAATAGAACGTTTTAATGTTCTTATAAATGATTTTGCGGATAGTATCGGAATGAATAACAGTAACTTCACAAGTCCCGACGGTTTCGACACCGACAACCAGTATACAACAGTAAGAGATTTATTATTACTTGCAAAATATGCATTTTCTGTACCTGAAATCCGTGAAATCACATCTACTTATCAGAAACGTGTAATAATTGAATCCGGTGAAGTTTTTGACTGGAAAAATACAAATAATCTTATAAATCCGTATAGTGCGTATTATTGTCCTTATGCTGTCGGCATGAAGACAGGCAGTACGGAATACGCCGGAAACTGTCTCATCAGCTTGTTTGAAAAAAATGAAAAGAGATATATTTCAGTAGTCATGGGCTGTAATACATCGGAAGACAGATACAAACTGACAACGGAATTTATATCGGCATTAAATGAAAACAATCAGAATATCCCCACAGAATCCGAGATTGTATGGTCGATTGAACCGATGTTTTCAGATGAACCGGCAGTTGCAATGACCGCAGAAGACAGTCAGATTATTCAGAATTACTGTTTTGGCGGTAATTACGAAAACGGTACAGGTGACTGTATGAGCGATTATATTTTTACCACCGGAGCAGGTGAGAAAATATATTATCACTCCGAATGCGGAACATTTAACGATATTGTGAATAACCGCTCGTATAAAGTCACTGATTATCAGAGAGACGAAATAAATTCTTTTCTGAATAAATACTGAAAAATTTTTTGCGTTTCGTATTAAGAAATTTATGCCGATATTGTCGGCTATGAAACAGTGGAACTGAGAAAATTTAATGAAATAAGGCAGTTGTAATGTATGCAACTGCCTTGTCTATTATTAAAATATAATATTTACAACGAACCCTGAAATCAACGAAAAAAGCATGACGTAAAGAATATAAAGTAAAAAATTCTTCACGCCTAAAACTATCTTCAACGCTCCGAGATTTGTGATTTTTGTTGATGGTCCGGTAAGCATAAACGACGTTGCAGAACCGATACTCATGCCTGAATACAGCCACTGTTGCAAAAGTGGTATCGTTCCGCCACCACACGCATACAACGGTACGCCGATAGTTGCCGCCATAAGTAATCCGAATCCCTCATTTTCTGAACCGAACAATTCAGCAAATTTTTCCGCCGGTACGTATCGCTGAAACAGTGCGGAAAGAAGTACTCCGAAAAGAAAATACAGACCTGTTGCCTTGAAATTCCGTCCGATATTTTTTAACAGTCTGATAAATAAATTCGGGTCTGTATCATGGCTTGCACGTTCTGAAAAACCGTCGAAGTTGAAGAAAGATTTTCCTTTGTAAGCATACCGGAGTACAAAACCGGCAGTCACGCCCATTACAAAACACGTTATAATCCTTACCGCAAGAACTTCCTTTCCGAGTGCCATACTGTAGATGATAAGTTGCGGATTCAGTAAAATTGAACTCATCATGAATGACCCTAACCAGTCGTCACGGATACCCTTTCTTGAAAATGAGGCGGAAAGCGGTATAGTTCCGTACATACACAGCGGTGAAGTGATTCCTAAAATACTTGCGATAAAAATTCCGAGAACGTCGAGTTTATGCTCATTCAATTTACTTACCGCACCATGTATCTTATCCTTGACGAATACTGAAATTACTGAACCCAGTACCATGCCAATTATCCAGTATGGTAAAATCTGTCTTAACTGTACTACAAAATAGTACCATATATAGACAAATTCACGCTTTAAAACTTCAATCATCCAGCATCACCAGCTGATACTTACGGCTTCCGAGACCGATTTCTTCAGCGTGTTCAAGCGTATGAAGTCCGTTTTTCGATTCGATACGCTGAACTAATGAAGCTCCGTCCGCCGCACTGTATACAAGGTCTATGCAAGCCTGGTCGAGAGCTACAGGGTCAGTAGATGAAAGGATTCCTATATCATGCATATCGGGTTCTGACGGTCTGCCGTCGCAGTCACAATCAACGGAAAGGCGGTTCATAACGTTCACGTATGCGATATTTTTTCCGTTACCGAGATAATCGGAAACAGCTTTTCCGGCTTCTGCCATTGCTTCGAGAAATGGGTCTTGTTTTCCGCCCCACGGACTTGTCAGACTTTTTCCGCCACTGTGAATCCACGACTTACCCTCCGACGAACCAAG
>JAIDCY010000092.1 GCA_029055625.1 Ruminococcus sp.
TGTAGTAGTTGATTTGCCGGTTGTCTGAACGGTAGTTGTAGTAGTTGATTTACCGGTTGTCTGAACGGTAGTTGTAGTAGTTGATTTGTCGGTCGTCTGAACGGTAGTTGTAGTAGTTGATTTGCCGGTTGTCTGAACGGTAGTTGTAGATGTTGATTTGCCGGTTGTCTGAACGGTAGTTGTAGTAGTTGATTTGCCGGTCGTCGTAATGTTGGTAGACGTTTCCCTATCTGTTGCCTGAATGGTAGTTGTTGAAGTAGCATCACTCACTGTAACTGTTATGTTCGTTGAAACAACATCACTTGTCGTAATTGTTGTGCTTGTTAAAGAAGAATCATTTGTTGTAGATGTTTCTGTTGTTTGAATGGTTGTTGACGCACCATTACTTGTCGTTGAGATACTCGTTGTAGTTGTTTCATTGTTTGTTGTCTGACTGGTTGTCGTAGATGTTTCATTATCTGTCGTCGGAATACTTGTTGTAGTCGTTACCTGTTCTGCCGTCTGGACGGTTGTTGTGGACGTTTCACTGCCTGTTGTCTGAATGGTTGTAGTAGTTGTATTTTCCTCTGAACTACTGCTTAATGTGGATTCACTGGTATCTGTCGTAGTTGTTGTCGTAGTAGTGGTGGTGGTGGTAGTAGTTTTAGTGGTAGTTCTTCTCCTCCTTGTAGTTGTCGTAGTGGTGGTAGTAGTAGTTGCTGTTGTTGTGGCAATATCTACCATTACAATAGTATTATCAGATTCAGAATTCTTAATCTTACCATCTTCGCCTATCGTAAATTCAATCGGGTCAGCCGTATCATATCCATCAGGAGCAGATGTTTCTTTTAATGTATACGTTCCGGCAGGAAGTCCATAAATCGTTACTGGTTTGCCCTTTGTTTCATAACTGAAACCATTTTCTATGGAGGTTGGCGTTATAGTAGAATCTTCATATTTAACAGAGATTTTTTTCTTAATATCTTCTGTCAATTTATCGCCTGTGATACTCAATACTGCACCTGAAAGTTCTTCTTCAGCGGTATTTATCTTGCTGATAGTAACTTTAGTTATTTTCTTATTTTTTACAAGGATACGATTATCTCCAGTTACAGTTACATTAACATTCTCAGAATCTTTTGTCTCAACTTTACCATGATTAATTTCAAATGTCCAGTCACTAATCGTCGAATAACCAGCCGGAGCAGTTGTTTCTGTCAGTGTGTAAGTTCCGTCGGGCAGACCTATAATTCTGGTTGGTGTCTCCTGAGATGTAAAGGTAATTTTCTTAGATGTAATTTCTTCAGGATTAACTTTGGTATAGGTTGTAGTTTTGTCGTTTGAAAGTTCAGTATCCGTTGTAGTTTCCACCTTGAAAAGTTCGATGTAATCCTGATTCAAGAAAGTATTCGTATCGCAGGTAATAGATATTTTCGCTCCTGCAACAGGTTTATTATCTGCACTATCAACTTTACTAACGGATATTTTAGAACGGTTTGTGACAGTAAGAGAAGTTGCCGTTGATTCTGCACCTGTAGCGGATGTAATATAACCACCGTTTACTTCAAATTTTACATTTAATTCTACATAATCGTTGGATTCTTCGGTTAATTCATACTTACCAGCTGGCAGACCTTTTACATAGAGATTATGCTTACCGTCTGTAGTCCATGTAATGCTGTTATTTGTCATTTCAACAATCGGTTTCTCATTTTCGGCTTTTGCATTATCCGGTGTTGATGTTTTTTCCTCGCTAAATATACCTGTTGTATTCCAAGAAACACCATTCAAATTAATATTTTCATCATTAGGTGTTATAGTAAGTTTTGCACCTGAAAACAAATCACCATTTACATCACGCTTGCTGAATTGTAAAATTACGTCGTCATTATGTGTGTCTGTGATAGCAACCGAGCCTGGAATATTGCCGTCCAATACAACGCTTGTATTCGTATAAGTAGCAACATATGTCTTTGCGTTTTCGCCTTCGCCTATTTCGACCGTTTCACCATTAAATACAGGTGTTTTTCCATCAGCTTTCAGTTCAAAGACATAATAACGTATGCCAGGAGTTAAACCATCAAATGAAGTTGTATATTTGCCGTCAGTACCTGTTGTCATAGTCTTATCTTCAATGCATTTATAGTCCTTATTGGTATCATCCCATTTAAACAATCCAACTTTGATTATGTGGTCTTTCTCTAATGTGCTGTTGTTTATTGCAGTTTTTGTCACTTTAATCTTATTCGGATTTACGTTAGTATTGGTTATTACAGCTGAGGCAGTCGGATTTTTTTCACTCAATGTAATCGCCTCGCTACCTGCTCCGATATAAATAGTAGAAAGTTCAGGAAAATTTTCTGTATCTGTTACATTCTTTCCGGTTGTCTTATCCAATAATGTAAATGTATGTGGTATGTTGTCTTTTATAATATTTCTGTTCTTATCCAGTTCATACACATAATATGTTCCGGCTTTCAAATCTGTAAATGTTGCACTCTCTCCGTCAGATACAATTAGTGTCTGTAATGGTTCACCTGTTCCAGTTTTATTATTAAACAGACCGATTGTAAATTTTCCTGTCAGATTCCCGTTATTTTCCAGTACAAGATTTTTGCTGACAGTAATTGAATATTCAATCTGTTTTTCATTGGTAACTGATACTTCAGCTGTTGTGTTACCGGGTTCTAATTTAACATTATTGTTATTATAAGTTACCGTATAACTGATACCATTTTCGGAAGTATAGGAACTATCCGCCGGTTTACCATAGGAATCACATTCCATTACGTATAAATCCATACCTAAAGGTACGTTATTAAATTCAACTTTGCCTGTAACATTATTAGTATTTGAAACAAGCTTTACGCTCTGTATTCCGGCATCTCTATAGCGCACATAGTATTCCTTGTTGTCCTCACCCTTTACTTTTTCAAAGAGTGCAAAATGGAATGTATCTTCTGTCCGGTTTTTAGCTGATAGAGTTTTATTTACCGTGATTGTACCTGTATTATTTGGAGTATTTGTAACTGTAACATCTATTTCCTTGGCTTCAGTGACTATTGAAATTGTATTACCTGTATATGTTGGTGTATATTCCTTTAAAGCCTTGCCGTATTGGTCTGTTTCTAAAACATAAATGTCTGTCAGATTATCATAAATTGCTTGCAGGTCGCTGAGTGATACGTCTTCCATAGATACCTTAGCAGTTGTTTCACCGGCAGGAATAGTAACGGAAATTATATCGCTCAGACGCTTGCCCGAAGTATCTTCCTTATCAAACAGTGCAAAATAGAACGTTTTATCTTCTTCGGTTTTATCTGAATTCTTTGTAATGTTTATGGTAATCGAATTTTCAGGTTTTTCAACCCATACGCCTACTTTAGTAGGTTCAGCTATTGTTACATTACCTTTGCCGAGCAAATCATTATTTTGATAGCCATATGAAAAAGTATTCCATGCTATATTGTCTTCGCCTGCATCTTTGATGTATGCCGGTACAAT
Organism: Ruminococcus sp.; assembly: GCA_029055625.1. GTDB lineage: Bacteria > Bacillota > Clostridia > Oscillospirales > Ruminococcaceae > Ruminococcus. The sequence goes on from JAIDCY010000092.1 coordinate 3,484, forward strand.
TCCGGTAAATTCAACAACAATTGACTGTCCCGATGTTAATGCAATATCTTCATTCAATGCTATACGGAAAGCAACTGCACCGTCTTTTGAAGCATTCCATTCCATTGAACCTGTCTGCCCTTTTATCCAGTCTTTGGAGTCCTTTGTTAATACAGTTGTTTTATCTGTAGAGTAGTCTATAGTATAATCTGTATTATTAAGTGTCTTAACCGGTTCTGGTTTATCTTTTTCCAAGCTATCTGTTTCATATATACCAACGCTTTTAATTGTACCCATCGTAATGCCAAACGCAGAGTTTCTTTTGTCACTGTAAGTTACGTCGGTATCATCAACATATGGCAGACGGTCTATAAGAACTAATGAATGAATCGGTTGGTCTGGTGATTTATTATCTACTTGCAGTTTATATGTTACTTCTTTTCCCGGTTCACCCTTTATATACGTATGGAACGGGTCGTGACTGCGTCCTGTTGTTTCTTTTTCCCAAGTGCCATCATAGTTGACAAATTTTTCCGAAGTTGTATAAATGGTCGCAAAATTGAATTTTGCATAACTCCATATTTCTTTACCATTATTACGGACTTCCCCTGCTTTAACTGTACTTTGTATATATTCTTTATTGGTTTTCAGACAGGCTTGGTTTATGGCAAATCCGTTGCTGAAACTGGTGTTTTCAGCGGTTGTTAAAATACGGACTACAAGGCATTGATTTTGTCCAAGTTTACCTGATAGTTCAATCTGACCATTTCCTGTAATTTTTGCTTCAGCAGAACTGCTTATTGATTTGCTCGTAGTACCTAACAGGGTATCAAGTGCTTTGTCTATATTACCATTAGCCTTTATATTATTTTGAACTTCGCCCATATAATTACCATTTTTATCTAAGTTATAGACTTTAGCAGATAACATCCGGTCAAATTTATAACCGTTCAGTACGGTATCAGTAATAGTCATTCCGTCAAGGTCAAGAGGGGCGACAGTGTTTTCTGTTGCTGTTCCGTCGCCGTTATATACTACCAAATCCCATATGAGAGAATCGCCTGATTTTGCCATACCGTTTACAGAATTAATTTCAAGATTTGTGGCATTGGTATCAGTTCCGGCAAATGATGCCACCGCACTTTTTGCGAAACCAGGAGCAGGTGAGGTTTTTATTACTTTAAATTCCGTTTCATCCTTTTCTCCGTCATTTGATTCTATAGGGTCAGTGCTTTCGACTAATTTTGCTATGGCTGAGTTTTTAAATGTCAGTACATCTTTGCCCTGTATAGTTCCCATTTTGTTAATTTTTTCTGCCATTTCGTCAGTGAATTTCAGTTCATAAGAAACTGTAATCTTGTCGGTGTCTGATGTTAATGCAACCGGTGAACTAAACCGTATTTTCAGTTCATTTTTTCTGTCAGGGTTTGGTTCTACCGTAGAAGTATATTCTGATAATTTATTATTATTATTATTAATGATGAC
>JAIDCY010000093.1 GCA_029055625.1 Ruminococcus sp.
CATATGATGCTATATTGATACAAAACCATATAAACATCTCTCTTTTCACCTGAGAAGTCACGATATACGGCAAACGATATTCATCAGGTTTAATGTCTGCCGGTCTGAAGTCTACGGAAATATTTCTTTCTTCAAGTTTCTTCGTATCGCTGAAAAAATCCCTGAAACACTCGTTACAGACAAACGGTAAATATTTTTCATAACCTTTCATTGTTATGCCTTCACTGACCTTTTTCAGGCATACCGGACAATTCTGTATTTCTTTAAAGTTTATTTTTTTTCTGAATGACATCAAATCACCTGTTATAATTAATTTAACCTGCCCGGAAAAACGCCTTGCCGTTGCCGACCTGTATATATTTATTATTTTCCGGCATATAAAACAGTACGTCAGCGGATATACATTCCTGTGAATCAAACGTTATATCAAACTTTACTTTTCCTGCCGAGAGACTGAATTTTTCCGGAAATTCTTCAGTATAAAGATAGCCTATCGGACGTATAACATCTCCCTGAGGGTCAAAAGTACTCTCCACAAATGAGAACTCCTTAGGTCTGCGGTAAAGGTAAAGCCGAAGGAATTTCTTTTCTTTTTCCTCGCAAGTCGGCACACATACCGTACTGACGGTAAGACCCTGTTCGCTCAACGGGGTATCCGCTTCCGCAAGGCATCTGAACATAGGTTTTGTACCGTATGCACCGGAAAAAAGAACCCCTATATCATAAGTAAGTTTGGATATGCTCTGTATACCGCCTGTGTGTTCAGCCAGTCGGTTGGCATATATTACCGCTCCCCGTGATACAGCAGATTTACAGTCAATATAATGGACAGTATAATCACTTGCCGGAAATAATTTCTCAATCATTGACCTTATCGCCGGTGTCTCCGAAACTCTGCCGGTAACTATTACATTTTTTATATCCATTCCTGAATCTTCTGACGATTTTTTTATTTTGTTTCTTAGTCTTGTAATGTGTTCCCTTATGAGTATTTCGTATGGTTTACGCTTCATTCTGAAAAGTACGTCTTCTTTTTCGTCTTTTCCGGCAATATTCAGCGATACTTCATATTCCGCTACAATCTCACCGGAAAGCGTTTTCTTCATGCTCTCCGCAATATTACGTATTATATCAGTATTTTCCCTGAATTTTTTCCTGTCCAGACCCGATACGTTTTCTTTCGTCATATTTATATCATTGTTTCTGAGTAACTTTTTAATAAGTTCGTTGTAAAGCGTAACTGTCATATCTTCCCCACCGCTTTTACTGAAACCGTTGATATACTCCGAGTGTATGAGAGGTCTGTTTTTTGCGTCACGGCTTAAATTTATGATACTTATATCCGTACTTCCACCGCCTATATCTATTACAAGAATATTTCCGGTATAATCATTTCTTGTGCTGAAAAAAAATGTAACCGCTTCCGGTTCTGTAAGTATATCCGGTATAAATCCCGCTTCCTTTCCTGCTGTGAGAAATGCTGTTTTCATACCGGAATCGAAATAAGCCGGAACTGTCATTACTATCCGGCAGTTCTCATCTGTAAAATTCAGCTTCTTTTTCGCCTCACAATAGAGATAACGCAGGTATCTGACTACTGAACTATAACAAGTTTCCGTCAGTATATCGCCGTTTTCTGCGGTAATGTGTATTACGTCGTTTATATCTATGTTTCGCTTGAAATTTCCTGAAACTGCTTCCGGATACATCTTCTGATACTCTACCGCTTTTTCTCCGCAGATATATTTATCTTTACTCTTATAAAATATCACCGTCGGCACGGCTTCCCTGCCATAGAAGATACTTTCCGTATGTCCGTTATCGTTGAGAAAAGATACGGAGCTTGTACACATACCGAAGTCTATTCCTATACATTGTTTACCGGAAATTTTCTGTAGCGGTAAATTTTCAGCACAGGGGGAATTATCCGGTATAAGCGGATATGTATATTCCCTGACGCATATTCTGTATGGTATCTTCACTACAAAATCAGGATTTTCAGAAAGATATTTCTTTCCGTCATAACTGAAAATTTCTTCCGTCTTCCACAGACTATATACAGAATGTATATCCGTTCTTAAAACGTCAAGGCACTTACCGCTTACTATATCAACCAGTTTTACTCCTGCGTATGACGGATATTCTGAAATTATTGACATCATTATTTCATTGACAGACGGTCTTTTCATTATATTAAGGTCTGTGGCACGGGAAATAATTTCCCACAAAATACCTGCTCCCTGCCCCTGTTTACCGTATGCCTTTTCATATGTACAGAATCTGAATGATTTTTCTTTGCCGATAAATTCTGAAAATCTTTCCGCCTCTCTTATATCCGGTGTATGTCCAGAAATAATCTGATACATCAGCATCCCTGTACAGAATACCGCATTTCTTTCATTTTCCACACTTTCCGGTACAGGTCGGAAATAATTATCATATGACATCACTTTTTTGTACGTTATGTCAAAATACACCTCTTCATTACCGGGCAGACTATCCGTTTTTTGTACCTCGAAATTCTCCGCACGTATCACAAATGAACTGTCATTTTTATTCTGATTGTATATCTCTATAATCTGTACCATTACATCAAGAGCCGTTTTTTCAGACAGTCCGTTTCCGATTAACTCTTCAAGTTTCATATATTCCTCCTACAGTCTTACTTCAAGCGGATTCTGACTACCGTCGGGGTGTGTGGTGATTACTTTAAGTATCTTGTCTTCCGTAAATGTAAAACTGAATTTCAATTCCTGATTTTTTCTGAAAAGTCGTCGCTTCAGAGGTATTACACTATTTATAAGCGTTGTATAACCGGAGGGGTTAAACTCTCCCCTGAACTCAACTATCGTTATATTCAGTTCCCATGCGTTTTTGTTTACAAGGTTATATATCCTCTCAACCGTGAAATCCTTTCCGATAACTTCACCCTCATGTATTATTACATCTGCTTCCGTGCGGTTTTTAATCAGAATCCCTATTGAAGTATATGCCACATTGTCAATATGTATCTGGGCGTTACTGTTACATATTGAAGCTCCCCTTGCGACAAGATACATTGAATCATCCGGAATAAGTATTTTTTCTTTTCCGAAAAATTCTTCAAGCAGTTTTACAAGACAATATTCATGTGCCATACCGCCCACTACAAGCACCTTTTTTGTCTGACTGAACATTACAGAATTTTTCCTGTAAATATCTTCGATAATACTTTTCATTTTTGCCGTAATATCTGTCATTGCTTCTTCATACTCTTTTATACTTATAGTAAAATCAAAATCATAATCCGGCAGGAGTTCTTCTATATATATTTCCGCTTCCTCCTCACCGGAATACAATTGTTTCTTCAGGGGTTCGATATAGCTTCTGAGTGAAACTGATGCTGTTGATTGTTGCTTAGAGTACCTCATATCTGACGGTTCGGCGGAAAGATTACATTCTGTTTCGTCATATATCTGTCTGCACATAAGATTAAGGATTATTTTATCAACTGTATTTCCTCCGAGGTAAAGGTCACCACCCCAGCCAATCGGTACAAGACGGTCTGGACTTGCGGAATTTCCTGTTATCTTTGACGAGATAAGCGACAAGTCAAATGTACCACCGCCTATATCGACTACAAGAATAATGTCACTGTTTGCCATGTACGAACTATAGGCGATAGCGGCGGCTATGGGTTCATCAGTTATTGAATTGATGTCCGAAACGTTGAAACCTGCTTTTATAAGTGCTTCTTTAGTGGCAAGTCTCGGTATCTGTGAATCAAATCTTGCAGGGACGGTAACAAATGCATGAAAATTTTCCTCTGCCGGAAACTGTCTTTTCAGTTCGTCGTGTACCTCACGGAGTATATATTCAGCTGTCTTTTCGGCGGTGAGTATAGTCCTTCCGACTGTCCACGTTCTGTTCTGTCCCATATAGTATTTTGTATTTTCAAGAACTGTTTCGGGATAATCGGATTTCCTGTCAAGAGCAGGTTGTCCCACAGTTATATTACCGTCCGGCAAAACCGCTATACACGACGGCAACAGATATTTATTTTCTGTCCTTCCGTTTTCAAATTCAATTTTGGTTATTACTCCTGCCGGATTGACATAACACGCAAGAGTATTTGTAGTTCCTAAATCAATTCCGATATTCATTTAAATATCCTCCGTATATTAACCGAAAAATCCGGCTAATCTGTCCGTTATACCGCAGAATATACCTGTTCCGGTGTCAGTAAATATCAACATTATCAACATAAAGGAAGTAAGCGTTTCCATTACGGACGGCATAAATGACGGCGTTACATACCACATTATTATACGCTTTACCGTTGTATTATCCGCTGTATTCCCGGTGCTGTCCGGTAACCACTGAAGCATAGTCATTTTAGTTATACCATTTCCGCAATATTCCGCAGATTCTATATCAATATTATCTTTAAGCCTTTTATATGAAATACTGTTTATTCCGTAATCAACATTATTTATACATATATCATATTGCCATAAACTTTCTTTCTGTTTAGACAGAGAATTTCTGTAAAACATTGTGGCGATATTATCCACTATATCGGACACCGGCAGAATATCCGGTTTTTCCTCAATGCATACGCAATTATATATATATTCTGACCTGATAAAAATATTATTGCTTTCCGACATCTTATTAATATGAAGACATACATTACTTCTGTAATATCTTAGATAATCAGATATGAACATAATAAATAATGTTGTCAGTGCGAAGACAGCCGGTAAAGATTCCGCAGTTATTGTGAACGGTATTTTATCGTGAAGTGTTGTATTGTAAAATTCAAGCAGTTCACCCCCTGCTTCCGCTCCGAGTATCCCCATTACTACGGGAATAACAATAAATTTTTTCCTGTATGGATAGTCAAGACTGAACGGCGGAGAATCCGGCTTTATATGGTTATGTCTTCTGCTTACAGAATCTGTAATCATATATATTGCTATCGTCGCCAGTGACCCGAAAACAGGAACTGCAATAACAATCATCAGCCATATAAGACGATTGAAAATTTTTTTGCTTGAAAGTGCGGTGATTATCCCTGCAAAAAACAGTATCGCATACATTACTAGAAACCACGTCGGAAATACTGACATATAATTTGTTATGAGCTTGTCCAAAATTCCTTTACACCACCTTTCCTGTAAAATATAACTTTACAGATTATATCATATTTTTTACAAAATGTCAATAGTCTGTGTATTTATTTATATAATATAATTCAGAAAATAAAAAAATTCAAAACCTGTTGAACCCTGTTCATGTTTTGTGTTTAATGGAGAAGGATTTTTATATTTGGTAAAAAATGCTGAAAAAGAAAAAAACAGTTGACTTGTTGTACAATATATGATATAATGGTTATACTTTATAAGAAATGGAGTGTTTAATATGGATAAAAATATCAGTTTTGAGAAGCAGATATGGGACGCTGCGTGCGTTCTGTGGGGACATATTCCAGCTGCTGAATACAGAAAAGTAATCGTAGGACTTATTTTCCTGCGGTATATTTCAAATGCGTTTGAAAAACGTTACAATGAACTTGTCGCAGAGGGTGATGGTTTCGAGAATGAACCGGATGCATACATGATGTATAATATCTTCTTCGTACCGGAAAATGCACGGTGGGAAGTGATTTCTGCGGCGGCTCATAAAAAAGAAATCGGACAGGTTATTGATAATGCAATGCGTGCTGTTGAGGAAGAAAACAAAACTCTGAAAAACGTACTTCCGAAAAATTATGCAAGTCCCGATTTAGACAAGCGAGTTCTCGGTGAAGTCGTTGACCTGTTCACAAATATGGATATGAATGATACAAGCCGTGATATTTTGGGTACAACCTATCAGTACTGTATCAAACAGTTTGCAGCTTATGAGGGTGTAAAGGGCGGTGAGTTCTATACACCGGAAAGTATAGTCAAGACGATTGTTGCAATCCTGAAGCCTTTTGAAAACTGCCGTGTTTATGATCCTTGTTGTGGTTCAGGTGGTATGTTTGTACATTCCGCTGAGTTTGTAGAGGCTCATCAGGGGAACAGACAGACTATTTCCGTATATGGTCAGGAGTCAAACGCTGACACCTGGAAAATGGCTAAAATGAATATGGCTATCCGTGGGATTGAAGCTGATTTAGGTCAGTATCATGCAGATACTTTTTTCAATGATTTGCATAAATCTTTAAAGGCTGATTTTATTATGGCAAATCCACCGTTCAATCTTTCCAACTGGGGACAGGATAAACTTAAAAATGATGTCCGCTGGAAATATGGTACTCCTCCGTTAAATAACGCTAACTTTGCATGGATTCAGCATATGATACATCATCTTGCACCAAACGGAAAAATAGGTCTTGTACTCGCTAACGGTGCGTTATCAACTCAGGCAAGCGGTGAGGGTGAAATCCGCAAGAATATTATAGAAAATGATTTAGTTGAAGGTATCGTCGCACTGCCGACACAGCTTTTCTATTCAGTAACGATTCCTGTTACTCTTTGGTTTATAAGTAAAAACAAAAAACAAAAAGGTAAAACCTTATTCATTGACGCTCGCAAAATGGGTTATATGGTAGACCGTAAACACCGTGACTTCACAGATGATGATATTCAGAAACTCGCCGATATTTTCAACGATTTTCAGAACGGCACGCTTGAAGAAGTAAAAGGTTTCTGTGCGTCTGCGACTACTCAGGAAATCGCAAAGCAGGACTATATTTTAACTCCCGGTCGTTACGTCGGTATCGAGGAGCAGGACGACGACAGCGAACCTTTCGACGATAAAATGATTCGTCTGACGGCGGAGCTTTCCGAGATGTTCAGGAAATCCCATGAACTGGAAAACGAAATCCGGGAAAAACTGGGTGCTATCGGCTATGAAATATAATCTCCCTGAAAGAGTAGAGAGGGATATTATCAGGATAGCAAGAAAAAACAATATAAAAAAAGTAATTCTTTTCGGTTCGAGGGCAAGAGGTACTAACTCTGAACGCAGTGACATTGACCTTGCCATAAGTGGTGGAAATGCTCTTGATTTTTATTACGACATTAAAGAAAAAACGTGGACTTTGTTGATGTTTGACGTTGTGGAACTTGACAAGGGCATTTCCGAAGAATTACAGGCTGAAATAAACAGGGACGGTGTTATTTTATATGAAGAAATATGATAATTTCAGAAATTGCCTGAATATTCTGAAAAATGCAGACTTTGAACTTGCAAATAATAATGAAATATACAGAACCGGTATAATCGGACAGTTTAACCTGACTTTTGAGCTTGCGTGGAAAGCGTTAAAAGAGGTGTTAAGTCTTCATGGTGCTGAAGGTTCAGAAACAGGTTCTCCCAGAGAAATTCTTCAGCTTGGTTATAAGTTCGGTTTTGTAGATGATTCTTCCGTCTGGCTTGCTATGCTGAAAAAACGTAATACTTCCGTTCATATATATAGCGAGGAAGAAATAGATGAAATGCTCCTGCTCATCCGTGATAGTTTTATTCCTGCCTTTGCCGTTCTGGAGGATACACTGCAAAAAAAGATTGACGAGGCAGAGGGCGATTGGCTATGACTATAAAATTACAAGATATATGTATTTATGTTAAAGGCAAAATTTCAGTAAAAAATTTAACAAACGAAAATTATATTTCCACTGAAAATATGTTACCAAATAAAGCAGGAGTTACTACTGCATCAACGTTACCTGCTACTTTGAAAACTCAGATATATCAAAAAAATGATGTTTTAATATCAAATATCAGACCTTATTTTAAAAAAATATGGTACGCTAATAAAGACGGCGGGTGTTCAAATGATGTGCTTGTTCTTAGAGCAAAAGAGGGTATAAATCCGAAATTTTTATATTATGCTCTTTCTTCTGATGATTTTTTTAAATATTCAATGTCAACATCAAATGGAACGAAAATGCCACGAGGAGATAAAACATTAATAATGTCTTATGTTGTTCCGAATTATGATGTAGCTACTCAGCAACGCATAGCCTCCGTTCTCTCCGTCCTCGACGACAAAATAGAACTAAACAACCGCATAAACAAGAACCTTGAGGAGCAGGCACAGGCTGTTTTTAAGTCGTGGTTTGTGGATTTTGAACCATTCGGGGGCGTTATGCCTAATGACTGGTACATTGACAAATTAGGAAATTTTGTTAAAGTCAAAAGAGGAGGTTCACCACGTCCGATACAAGAATTTCTATCTGATACCGGTTATAATTGGTTAAAAATTTCTGATGTCACAAGGCTTGAATCACCATATGTACTTAAAACAAAAGAACATATTAAAGAAACCGGATTAAATAAAACAGTGATGTTAAAACAGGGTTCGCTTGTTCTTTCAAATAGTGCTACCCCTGGAATACCTAAAATTCTTGATATAGATAGTTGTATTCATGACGGTTGGTTATATTTTCCGGAATCTTTATTATCAAATGAATATTTATATCTGTTATTTAAGGCGATTAGAAATAGTTTGATTATGCTTGGTAATGGAAGTATATTTATACACCTTAAAACAGATATATTAAAAAATTTTAATATTATTATGCCTGATATTTCCACATTAAATAATTTTCAATCTTTAATTATTCCATTTTTTAAAACAATGAAAAATATATCTCGTGAAAATCAGCGACTTTCCGCCCTGCGTGATGCCCTGCTCCCTGAACTGCTGAACGGCAGAATTGACGTATCGGAAGTGAAAATATAAAGGAGGTCAGAAGATGCCATACACCGAAGCAAGTTACGAAAAGGCTGTAATACAGCTTTTCGAGGAAATGGGTTACTACCACGTATGCGGATACGATATTGACCGTGATTATAAAAGTCCGCTGTATATGGAAGTGCTGACAGATGCACTCTATCGGCTTAATCCCACGCTACCGGAAGATGCGATAAATGAAGCACTGTACAAGCTGACGAACTTTGAAAACGGCGAACTCGTACAGAAAAACGCCGTCTTTATGGATTATCTTCAGAACGGAATAGAAGTCCGCTATACCGATAACGGCGAAGAACATTCCGGAATCTGCTATCTTGTGGATTACGTCAACCCTGATAACAATTCATTTATTATTGCGAATCAGTGGACTTTCATTGAAAACGAAGAAAAACGTCCGGATGTTCTTGTTTTCCTGAACGGTCTGCCGGTAGTACTTATGGAGCTGAAATCACCGTCACGGGAGGATACCGACATATCGGAAGCGTATACGCAAATAAGGAACTATACGCACGCTATACCGTCAATGTTCATTTACAATGCGATATGCGTCATGAGCGATTTGTCCGAGAGTAAGGCAGGAACAATCACGTCCACAGAAGACAGGTTCATGGAGTGGAAAACAGTTGACGGAAGTTATGAGAATACACAATACGCCCAGTTTGATACGTTTTTTGAGGGGATTTTTCAGAAAGACCGTCTGCTTGATATACTTAAAAATTTTATATTATTCTCAAATGAGGGACTGAATCAGTACAAGATTTTATCCGGTTATCACCAGTATTTCGCCGTAAGAAAAGCTATCGAATCCACTAAAAAAGCGGTTCTTACCGACGGAAAAGGTGGTGTATTCTGGCATACACAAGGTTCGGGGAAATCGCTGTCAATGGTATTTTATGCCCACTTGTTGCAGTCGGAACTTGAAAGTCCTACAATCATTGTAATCACCGACAGAAACGACCTTGACGACCAGTTATATTTACAGTTTGCGAACTGCAAGGATTTCTTACGTCAAGAACCTGTTCACGCAAGCAGTCGTGAGAATCTGAAATCCCTGATTGACGGCAGAAAAGCAAACGGTATTATATTTACTACAATGCAGAAGTTCGAGGAGTCGGGAGGTGCTTTGTCGGAGAGACGGAATATAATTGTCATGGCTGACGAGGCACACCGTGGACAATACGGACTGACGGAAAAAATCAAAATGACAAAAAATGACAGCGGAGAAACTATAGCAAAAAAAGTTATCGGTACGGCACGGATAATACGTGATACTCTCCCGAATGCGACGTATATCGGCTTTACCGGTACGCCGATTTCCATGCAGGACAGAAACACTCGTGAAGTTTTCGGAGATTATATAGATGTTTACGATATGACACAGGCTGTCGAGGACGGAGCAACACGTCCGATTTATTATGAAAGCCGTGTTATGAAACTTAATCTTGATGCGAAAACTCTGAAACTGATTGACAAGGAATACGATATTATGGCAATGAATACCGATTCCGAGGTAATCGAACAGAGCAAGCGTAAACTCGGACAGATAGATGCAATTCTTGGTCATTATGACACGATAAAATCCCTTGTTGATGATATTCTCAGTCATTACGAAAATTACCGTGAAAATCTTCTTACCGGAAAAGCAATGATTGTTGCATATTCAAGACCAGTTGCAATGAAGATTTACAGACGTATTCTTGAAATTCGTCCCGACTGGACGGAAAAAGTAGCTGTTGTAATGACATCTTCCAACAAAGACCCTGAAGAATGGTACGAAATTATAGGAAATAAACGTCATAAAGAAGAACTCGCAAAAAAATTCAAGGATAATGAAAGTACGCTGAAAATTGTCATTGTCGTTGATATGTGGCTTACAGGGTTTGACATTCCGTCACTTGCTACAATGTACGTATACAAGCCTATGATTGGGTATAATCTGATGCAGGCTATCGCACGGGTAAACCGTGTTTTCCGTGACAAAGAGGGCGGACTTATTGTTGATTACGTCGGAATTGCAAGTGCCCTGAAACAGGCTATGAATGATTATACTGTTCGTGACCGCAAGAATTACGGCAATACCGATATTTCAAAGGTTGCATATCCGAAGTTTCAGGAGAAGTTGCAGATATGCCGTGATTTACTTTATGGATATGATTATTCCGCATTTTTCGGCGGTAATGAACTTACAGCCGGAAGAACTATAACAGGTGCGGTAGATTTTCTTATACAAAAAGAATTTGAAAAAACAAAAGAAGAATTAAACGAAAAATCAGAAAACAAAACAAAATCCCGAAAAAAAGAAAAATCAAATTATGCCAGAGAGGCACTGCTACTTAAACAGTCATTGTCATTGTGTTCCTCGATTGCTGAACAGTCTGAACGTGAAGAATCTGCATTTTTTGAAGCTGTACGTATTTTGATGGTACGTTTTCAGAATCAGGGAAATGGAAATAAAAAACTCTCTCTTAATGAAATAAATGAAAAGATTAATGAACTTCTGAAACAGAGTATAAAAAGTGATGGTGTTGTCAATCTTTTTTCCGACAAAGAACAGGATTTCTCACTGTTTGACCCTAAATTTCTTGAAGAAATATCACGTATGAAAGAAAAGAATCTTGCCGTTGAGTTACTGAAACGCCTGATTGCGGAGCAGGTACATATTTATATGCGGACAAATATTGTCAAGGCGGAAAAATTCAGTGACATAATGCAGAGTGCTATGAATCGTTATCTGAACGGTATGCTTACGAATGAAGAAGTCATTGAAGAAATGCTGAATCTTGCAAAGCAAATCAGAGAGGCTCAGAAAGCAGGCGAAGAACTCGGTCTTACCGCTGACGAACTCGCCTTCTATGATGCACTTACCAGACCGGAAGCAATCAAGGATTTCTATAAAAACGCTGAACTTATTGCAATCACAAAAGAACTTGCGGACACACTCCGCAGAAATCGTACAATCGACTGGCAGAAACGTAACAGTGCAAGAGCAAAAATGCGTATGATGATACGTAAGCTCCTGAAGAAACATCATTATCCACCGGAGGGAATGGAAGATACAATTAATATTGTTATGAATCAATGTGAATTATGGGCTGATAATGTTATGATTATATAAAAAATTAATGTTCCGTTAAAAAAGAGTATCATATTCCGCACAGACTACAGGGAAAATGATACTCTTGTATTTTTTGTTGTTATTATAAACCGGTTATCCGTTATAAAGAGAAAGACATTGGTTCATAGATTCTCGAAACAACAAGCAGGAACATAAAGAATGTAATCAGTCTAAGAGTACCGTTTATCATCGGTAAACTGCCCACAAGTGCAACAGTAGCAATACCCGGCTTCATAATCATCTGAGCCGGTACGGCAATCTGCGCTATATTCTGCTTACGGCTGAAATAATTCTGTCTGCATTCCTGACTGTAGTCAAACGATGAGCAATCATAATTACAATTTTATCCTTTCCATTTTTACTCATATACAAAACCTTAGTACTGTTAATACAAACCGTATACAACAGCATAGGCATACGGCATTATCTATGCGTAGGTCAGATATCTATGATTTCCTGCATAGCCCATAAGTTCTGAAAGATTTTTATTCTTTTTTACTTTCATTTCTCCTTGAAAATTTCTGATATTCAGTTAGTTTTAACTAACTGAATTTCAAAATAAAATGACATCAGAAAATTTTTTTCATGATACACAAAACCGCTGTACTTTATACTGCACAGCGGTCATATTGAAAGGAATATGTGTGTTTTACTTAATCAGATTTCCGCCGAACTCTCTGCACTTTGCTAAATCGTCGTCAGATGGTGTTTCGTTTACAATAAGTCCTTCGTCGCCGAAGAGAACAGCTCCGTCTTCCTTGACACGTTCTTCCCAGTTACGCATCCATTCACCGTCACCCCAGCCGTAAGAACCGAAAAGAGCGATTGTTTTTCCGGAAAGTGAACCCTCGATTGATGTGAAGAACGGTTCAAATTCGTCTTCTTCAAGAACTTCCGCACCCATTGCCGAACAGCCGAATGCGATTCTGTCATAATCAGCGATATTTCCGCTGAACTCTGACACTGAAAACAGTTCAGCACCTGCTCCCTCAGCGATAGCTTTTGCCATCATTTCGGTGTTGCCTGTACCGCTCCAGTAAATTACTGCACTTTTCATGATACATTTTCACCTTTTAACTGATTTTCAGAGCCTGATATAAGTCAATGCCCTGATTTAATTTATTGCACAGAAAATTTCTGCACTTGACATAATTTTCAAATGTACGCCTTGCATTTTCCTCGTTTCCGTAAACTTTCCAGTAACCGCACAGCTTATAATTTGCCCCCTTGTTCACCATAAAGCCTATGACATCTTCAACAGGATAATCAAGAAATATTCCGATTTCATGCGGAAACGTTTTGTTTTCTGATAAACGGACTCCAAGGCGTTGGAGATATTCGTCTGCTGAAAAACCGGCTGAATATCCGAAACATGATAAAAGTTCTCTGACATCATCATCTGCAAGACGTTTTTTCATTAATTTTTCGTTGTAAATAAGTAGCAGGGAACGATTTTCATAATCATAAAGTTTTCTGATTTTTAAAGATTTTCTGGAAGCTTTTCCGTTAAAAATTCTGATATGCGTATGTATGTCAAATCTGTCTTTAGGCAGTGAAATAAGACTACCGCATTTGATTCCAAGAAGTGTCGGGGCTGTATGGAATTCCTGTCCGAATGTTTCGTACTCTATATGTGACATGATTTTATCCTTTCGTAAGTTAGATTAAACTAACTGATGTGTATTAAATAAAGTTAGTGTTTACTAACTGTAAGTTTATAATATCATACTTTTTCCGATTTGTCAAGAGGATTTCTGAAATAATTTTTATTTAACAAAAAAAGTCCGGCATTATACCAGACTTTTTTATATTTATTCTACGTTTTTCAATGCGTCGGCAAGCGGAATATTCCCTTAAGAAATATTCAAATACCTGTTTCAGTACAATATCCGCAACCGGAATAGTCATTAACATGGACAGTACAACAACAATTGAAGTTGTCATAATGTAGATATTGTTTATCTCGCTGTTATGATAGCCGAGAATTTTAGTCATTGAAATGGACTGGGAATTTTTTTCAATAATCAGTTTCGACAGCAGATATACAATCAGCATAAACATGACTATCCCGAAAACAAGGAAAATATTCATCATACTACCCATTGACAGTTTAAGTTGCCGTGATGTTTTTGTCAGGTCATCGACTGTTATTTCAGTAGCAATGTATATATTGTCAATATCCGTTATTTCATTTTCTGAAAAATATCCGTTGAAATAATTTTCGTCATTACCGAATGTACTGTTGAAACTTTTTCTGTCCATAAATACGCAGAGTGAAGCAGGATAATAATAAATTCCTTCGACTGTAAAGCGATATTCCTCACTTCCGAACTGTTCATAAAGCGTGATTTCGTCGCCGTTTTTTATATCATGTTTTTCTGCGTATGCATTTGAAATATATACGCCGTCGTTCAGATTAACGTCAATATACTGGCTGTTATCAGATATTCCATAGACTGTCACTTCTTCCGATTTGAATTTATCTTCCGGAGTTTTCAGAACGTTCACCGCATATTTTTCAGCATCTTCAGACATTGTTTCAACAGGAGCTTTAAGCAGATACTGATGACCTGCAAGAAGATTTGTCGTTATATCTTCCTGATATTTGTCAAGCATGGGAGTAAAAAGAAATCCGAAAAGCAATATAGCATTTGCAAAAAAGATACCTATAAAAATAGTTATATAGTTCGGGAGATTATGAAATATTACACGTATACGGAAACGTTTCATTATGCCGATTTTAGTATTGAGTTTAAATGCTTTTTTCTTTTGTCTGCGACTCAAGTCACGGCGGATAAATTTCAGCGGTGAAAGACTTAACTTTCCTGACAGCATAATAAAATTTATCGCAAGCATGATGAGCAGGGGGATAACCGTTGTATTGATAAAAGCTGTCGGATTCCAAAGCGTTACATAAGTCGGCAGACTGTAACTTCCGTAATATGCGGAAGATGTAAAATCCTTTAATGCCGTATAACCGAGAATATTTCCGACCACCGCACCGGCAAGCGTTACCAGCATTGGCATAGTCATATAATGGCGGATGAGTTCGACCTTTGTGTAGCCTGTTGCCCTGAGTGTTCCGATTACATTTGCTTCTTTTGCGATTGTATTTCCCGTTGTAATCGCAAAGACAAACGCTATTATCACAACCACAATATACAGGAATATCGTAATAAAAGTGCTGTCGCCCTTGATGTTCAGATTCGGAATAAGATTGTACATCTGAAAAATCTATCCCAGATGCTTTCTGCGATAGATTGTCAGTTTCTTTTCGTTCATATCGGCTGGTTTTTCGCCGTTTATTGTTATGTAACCGCTGTCTGCACTGTCGATACCGCCGATAATGTTCAGCAGTGTGGATTTTCCCGAACCTGAAGGACCAAGAAGTACACAGATTTCACCCTTTTCTATTCCTGCGTCAATATCTTTCAGCACTTCTACTCTGCTTTCACCTTCCCCGAAATGCTTTTTTATTCCGCTGATTTCCAAAAACATTATATCACTTCTTTCTGAATATAAAAATCAGTTAGCAATTACTAACTGAATTCAGTATATCATACTTTCTGTAATTTGTCAAGGTAAAGTGAAAAATTTATTGTAAAAATCAAAATACAATAGCATAAAATATTAAATTTTTAATATAAATGTCCTCGGAAAAAGAAAATTATAGGCGATACCTTACATACAAGTGTATGGTATCGCCTTTTTTATTGTATCTTTATAGGTCTTTATTTTTTTCGTTGATTGTAGCTATTACGTCGCCGTAACCGTAAGACGTATAACCTATAAACTTTTCCGCTTTTAACTTCGTCGGCGATACAACGGGGTAAACGGTTCTGATAATCAGCCCGACTTTTTTCAAGTTATCTTAACTGTTGTATCAGCATTTTTTCAGTTGCTTTCGGAATCAGACGCTTTAATTCACTGAATTGCTTTTTATGAACATTTATAATTAATTCGTGAGAATGAACAGATAATTAAAATAAGCCCGAAAGCAGTTGAAAAATACTTCTTTCGGGTATTATTTATAAAAGTGCGTTCCGGATTCTGTCGAGTGCCTCTTTCAGAATATTTTTCGGACACGCTGTGTTAATACGCTGGAATCCCTCACCGCATTTTCCGAAAATCCGACCACTGTCAAGCCATAACTTCGCCTTATGGATAATAAGATTTTCCAGTTCGTCAACCGTCAGACCGGTATTTCTGAAATCAAGCCATACAAGATACGTTCCCTCTGTGTTTATCATGGTAACATCAGGAAGATTTTCTGTGACATATTGTTTCACAAACCGGATATTCTCCGCAACATAAGCATACATAGCCTGATACCATTCTTCACCCTTACTGTATGCGGTCTCACAGGCAACAAGCCCCATTATCCCTAACTGACTTGTTCCCGATGCGTCAAGTTGTTTCTGAAATTCAAGTTTCAATTCAGGATTCGGAATAAAAATATTCGACATCATCATACTTGCGAGATTGAAAGTCTTGCTCGGTGACGTACAGGTAATGCTTATATTTTCAAAATCTTTTCTGAGATTTGCAAAAACATGATGTTTGCCTTGAAATACAAAATCCTGATGTATTTCATCGCTTACCACTATAACGCCATGTTTTACGCATATATCGCCAAGCCTTGAAAGTTCTGCTTCCGTCCATACTCTGCCTACCGGATTATGCGGATTACACAGGAAAAACAGCTTTATATTTTCTTCAGTGATTTTCTTTTCAAAGTCAACAAAATCAATGTGATAACGGTTATCATCTCCGAGATATAAATCATTACTTATAACTTTTCTTCCGTTATCCCTTATGACCTCGGAAAACGGATAATAAACCGGTAACTGCAATAAAACGCCGTCACCGTAATTTGTAAAGGCTTTAACCGCCATTGCAAGAGCGAATACAACCCCCGGAGTTTTCACAAGCCATTCTTCCTGAATATCCCAGTCATGATGTCGTTTCATCCAGTCACAGACTATCTCAAAATACGGGGTCTGCACCTCACTGTAACCGAATATTCCATGTTTCGCACGTTCAATCAAAGCCTCCTGAATATACGACGAAGTTTCAAAATCCATATCCGCAACCCATAAAGGCAATACGTCTTCCGGCATACCTCGCTTTACCGCAAAATCATATTTCAGACTTCTTGTATTTTTTCTGCTGATTATTTTATCAAAATCAAGATTTTTTTCAGACATTCTGTTCACTCTCCATAATTCATATAAAATATATCATAATAGTATGTTTTAAGTATAACACAGTATTTTATATATGTACAGTTCTTTTTTTCTTTAACGGGTTATAGTTTTTTTCTATAACACCTGCTCTGAAAAATTTGTAAAACAGTTTAATGATTTTATGATATAATTTATAAAAAATAATTCGGGAGAAAAATAAAAATGAATCATTTACACAAAAGCTATATGGAAAAATTTATTACCCTTAAAGAACTTTACAGAAAGTATGATTTTCTTACATTACTTTTTGAAACATATAATGATATTATGAATATTAAAGATTTTAAAGTTAATGTTCCTTTAGTGGGTGTACCGGCAAAAGTACACTGATTAATACGCTTATTGGCTCGGAACTTCTTTCAACGGATATAACACCGGAAACGGCAGTACCTGCTGAGCTGACATACGGTGATGATAATGCTGTTTATTGTATGAAAAACGGTTCATCTTTTACAGTGAAACTTTCTGCTATGAATAAACAGAAGTATTCAGCGGATGATACTTCACTGATTAAAATTTTTTTAAACAACGAATTTTTTCCGGAGTATTCAGGACATAAGACTTGTTGATATGCCGGCTTTGATTCAGGAATAGAAGTTCATAACCGTGCAATAAATGACTATCTGCCGAAAAGTCTTGCATATATTATTACAGTTTCCGCTGACGAGGGGGCAATCCGTGCAAGTATCCTTAATTTCCTTACAGAACTTAAACTTAATGAAATGCCGGTTTATATTGTTGTCACAAAGGCTGATAAAATTTTTCCTGATGAACTGGACGAGGTTATAGTAAAAATACGTGATACCCTGAAGATGAAAAATATCAGATTTGAGGATATTCTTACATATTCTTCCGAAAATCCGGATGACTATGATAAGAACAAAATACTTGAATATATCGGCAGATGGGATAACGCCGTAACTGAAAGTCGCTTTGCCTATAATTTCAAACTGCTTTTTACGAAATGCAGGGAGTATTACGAAGAACTTTTACTTGAACGCAGAAAATATAAAAGCAGAATAAGTAAATCAACAGCCTATGCAGACCACGATTTTGTAATAACATTTCTTTCCGAACTTGACAAAACTACTACCGACGAAATGAAGGATTTAAGGTGACATATCCCGTAAACTCCGGGAAAACTACCGGGAAAATTCAAAACTTCAGGAACGGACAGGAACAGAATATCATACTAACCGCTATAAAGTTACCACCGGTCGTTTATGGTGGAAACAATCGCATTATGAATACTCAAACTATACAACTACTTATACTTATATTTCCGCATCTGACGCACTGGAAAATATACGTACATTCGGGACTGAATCATGTTCTCAGATTGAATCAGCTTTTTATAAGGCTGTTGATATAAAATCCGCCAAACGCCGGCTGATGCAGACTATTCTTGACAATTTCGACAGTGGCGACGAAAATTTTGATATAAATTACTTCCGGCAGATTACGGAGGAAGCTTTAAACAGAATAGAATTTCCTGTTATCAGAATTGATATTAATCCTTTTATTCAACAGATTTCCTCGCAGTTTTCAGGAGAAGTAAGGTCTTCCGGAGACCGTGCAAGGATTCAGAACCTTTTATCTGAAACTATGGATAATCTTTATAATGTGGTTTCTGAACAGTTTACGGATTCCGTCAGTTCTTTCAGGAAATCTCTTGATAATATGCAGGAAGAATTTTCTTCAAGACTGCTTAATCAGATACAGGAAGAATTTGATACCCTTTGCCGACAGGTTAAAGATAAAGAGCATTCAATTGAAAATTATAATAAACTTATTTCATTGCTCGGAAGTTCTGTTATAGTATGATATTATTTAAATCCGGAATTGTAATGATTCCGGATTTTTAACAACAGCATTTTATTTTATATAAAATAATCTTCTTTCTGCGAAAATACGATATAAAATATCAGTATGTTCAATCCACAGAAAGAAGATTTTCAGTTTAATTTTATTTAAATTCAGTCAACAGTTTTCTCATTTCAATTAAATCAAATACATCAATTACGCCGTCTTTGCATAAGTCAGCGTTTTCCCAGTTGTCAAGTTTTGCATCAGGAACGCCTAAAAGCCACTTCTGAATAAGAATCAAATCAGCCGTATTCAGGTTTCCGTCTGCGTTTATATCTCCGGAAACAACTTCAGCTTCCCACTGTGCGTATATTTTCAAGTCTGCTGTCTGCTGATACAGACCGTCTTTGAAGTACTTACCCTCATTCAGACACTTTCCGTCAGCACCGTATATTTTTGTTCCACCGGTTGGAGAAGTATAAAAACCTGTGAATTTATAGCCTGCTCTCTTTGGTATACAACTTGTAACTGAACACCAGTTCGGACCATTATAGATAAGTTTCGTACTATATGTAACAGAATCTGTTGTATCGTTTTTCCAGTCAGCATCTTTCATAGTACCGCCGTTAGGGTCTGCTGTCAGGCTGTACATTCCGACTTCTACAGTATGTCTCAGTTTATTTTCACCACGGTGTGCGGTTTCGTTTCCGTTGAAGTCCCATACATATACGTCCGTATAGTACACGCCACGTTCGTTATTGTGTTCCGATAGTCTGACGTTATATACCCATGTATCGTTACTTATCTGTGTTGCAAGTGCGGTATTTGTCCAGTCATTGAATAAATCATCCTGCCAATTATAATCAGACCACGTAGGCACAGCCACTTTCTTTATGCCTGTATTGTCAGATGTTTTAATTGTTACTTTATAGCCGTCTTTTGTAATATCAGATATTATTACATCTGATAAAACCGGAGCTGTAGTATCGGTTATTGGTATAATATTGAATCTCTGTGCGGAAGAATCATTGCTATCCCATAGTTGTATATTTGACCCGTTGGCATTTGTACCGCCTGCTATATCCAATGAACGAGTTGAAGAAAATGCGGGCATAAGTCTGTAACTGTCGCCGTTTTTTACTACATACCATTTTTGATTTGCATCATTATTTGCTTCATATGTACAGATATTTGTACCGTCCGCATCATTTCCCTTTTCAACGTCTAAACATTTACTGTTATAATATGACGTTATTCTGTATGAGTTATCCGGATTTTTTGAGAAATTCCATACTATCTTTGTAGCATAAGCACCTTCTGAGGAATCATGTAATATAACGTTGTCATTTACCGCTGAAGCCGTTACAAATTTATTGCTTTCCGGATTTATTATAAATGCGTCGAAGTTGTCGCCTAAATCGCAACTTATTATTATAGGTTCTGTCGCTCCGAATGCCTGATTTCCGTTATCATCCCATGCGTATATATGGCAGTTATACGGACCGTTTTTGTTGTCATAAGTGCTGATGTCAAAATCAAATGAATACGTATCGTTTCCGATTGCTACCATATCATGCCATATAGGTTCTGTTACGTCGTGTATCCATATAGCAACTTTTACCTCTTTAATCCGTTGATTATCGGTAGCATTACACTGTACCGTGAAACCTGTCGGCGTTATTCTTGAATACTTTACATTGCTTACAATCGGATTTGTTGAATCTCCCGGAGTGATCGTAACTTCTCCGCCGTCAATCCATGTAGCGTTATCACTGCCGGTATCAATCAATGCAATCATTACGTGAAAATTTCCCACAGAATCCGTCTGTAAAGTGTCTTCAAATCCGTGATAACTTCCGTAACCGTATACATTATTTACGTCTTCTCTCAGCTTGTCCGCCCTGATCGCACCGACACCTATCATATTACCAGCACCGTCTTTAAGGTAAACATGAACGTCTATTGAATCTCCCATTTTGTCCCTGTCGAAGCCCCAGCCCCTTACGTATACCGTACCTGCTCCTCCTGAAACAGCGTCAACTATACCTTCCGGACTTCTTGAAGATGGTTGTAGATCAAAATCATCCTTTTTAGCGTATGCCCACCGTGTACCGCTTGAAGTCGGATACCCGATATATACGAACCCATTCTTATATACTTTATCGATTGTGCAGTTATCGCCGGAATCAATATATCTGTTAGATTCAATGTTACCGTTGCCGTCGTAAGTATTTATTCTTTTAGATGCCGTCACTGATATTGGCACACTGTAACTGCCGTCTTCCTCGCCGGGAAAAGTTCCCTGTGATGGAGAACCACCGGAAATTGCAAACGGTGCGGAACGCACATGAGTAAATGACGAACGAAGCGTAGATTTTG
Organism: Ruminococcus sp.; assembly: GCA_029055625.1. GTDB lineage: Bacteria > Bacillota > Clostridia > Oscillospirales > Ruminococcaceae > Ruminococcus. Next base: position 21,278 of record JAIDCY010000093.1, read on the forward strand.
AAATTGTCTGATCCCACCTTATTATACAGTGTCCGTCGGAATTGCAGTCTGCATATGTGACGGTATCGCCATTAACACCTAAAACATATATAGAATGACCGTTATTTTTATATCTTACAATATCACCTGCCTTAAGTGTATTAAGAGCATTACTGTTTGTGGAAGTAGTCCAGCCGTTAGCGTTGTTTCTCGGATTATATCCGGTAATATCATAACCGATTTTTTCTGCAAATCCCATACACTGCCATGAAAGTTGTGTACCTGACGGGCAGAAACCATTACAGGTCTGACTACTTGTACTTATTGTACCATGCTTCGGACACGGTGTTGAAGTATAGCCGTCTTGATTATTAACGGAATTAGAACTACCTGGCTTTCCTGCATGATTCCAGTATTTACCCACCGGAAATTTCTGTCTTATCTGGTCGATAGTCATTCCGGCAGCCTGCGAGGTCATAACCTCTACGTGACTTTTAACCGGTGGTATATACATGAATAACGTCATACACATGGATATACTCAATAAAACGGAAACAGCCTTTTTTATTTTACCAATCATAGAAAAACCCCTTATCAAATTAAAATAGTGTATGATTTTTTTATATTTCAGTAAAAAAATATCACCTCTTTCCATAATGTCTGTGATATTGTATTTATATTATAATAAATACGGTCACCACTGGACAACCCCATAAACTATACCTATATCCTTACTGAAAAATTTTTCAATAAATTGTTACATTCCCCCTTTCCGCATAAAAGCAGACAGATAATACATTAAATATTTAAGATTCCTGCTTATCAACCGGAATCATAGTTCCGTAACAAAACATTCTGTTGAAAGTTCTTGAATAGTAATCATAAAGTTCCTTGTTTTCTATATTGTCGAAAATAAAGGAAAATCTGTCATCAGCATTATTGAACGGAGTGTAAACATCAACTTTTACAAGAGAAGGATTATTTTTCTTTTTAATCTGCATGAAACTATATGACATCGGAACGGCTACATATTTGGATGTCACCTGATTCGGAAACTGTTTCATCAGATTACCGGCAAATGTTATACTGTCATTTATAACCTTTCTGCTGTCTGAAAATTCGTCGCCATACATATAAAAGTGCAGAAGAATATCAGCTTCCGGAAGATTCGGGTCAATCATAAGTATTTTAAGGCGGAAATCCGGATTATTCTTCAGCAGATAAAATATATTGTTCTTGTTGTTTTTTTTGAAAAAATCGTCATAATTATCAATCAGTGACGGAACGGATATCTGGCTCATATTGATTTCAACGGCATCTTCCAGTAATTCGCCGAAATGACGATTAATAATTTCTTTTCTGTATGATTTCACATAGTGGAAATCGTTTTTCAAATTATATTTTCCGTCAGGTGTATGTATACAGCCCGTCTGAGCATAGATAAGGAGCGTGCTTAAAACCTGCACTATATTATACTTTTCAAATATATATTTCATTTCTTCCTGAGTATTTGTTTCCCACCGGAAAGGCTCTTCAACTTCTGATTCCGGATTATATATTATTTTATGAATAACGTCTGAAAGTTCTGTATTGTTATTTGAAAAATGAAAATTATTTCTCAGGTTACAATAACATATATCAAATAAATCAGCTGAATCCAATACATTGTAATCAGAATGTGCACAGGAAAAAAAAGCAGGTGAAATCTTCCCTTGCATCCATTTATACGACATATTCCCTGTTTTAAACTTTCCTTTTTCAAATTCTTCAACTGCCTTTACATTCCATAAATACATACTTTTTATATATTCGTATTGACTTTTAAAACCTAATTCTTTTTTAAAGTACATTTTATAAAGATTAATATTTATATTTTTGAACATCACACAACACCACTATTAATTTCCTGTTTTTTCATTTTATCATATATTATGACTTGACGCAACACAATTTATTCCCGGTTGAATATCCAAATACCCTTGAAAAAAGAGAAATAAAAAGAGTATCCGGATTTAAAAAATAAATTATTCCATAACTTTATAATACTATTATTTTACTGAAATGTCAACTTCTATAATAAATATTAATTAATAATAACGCTTTTTCAAAGCGACAATAAGTTGTGGAAAAAATAACCGTTTGAATTTAAAACGGGAACTTCCTGTTTTTGTTCAATCTGCTTATCAGATAAACATATATATCCTTGTTTAATGTGCAGAATGTAAAAATTTTCTGTCACCTCTTGACAAAAATAAAAAAGATAGTATATAATAACTATATTAGCTGATACTAACTTGATACGTATTGGCTTTATATTTTGTACATTTGTTAGTTTAAGCTAATAAAAATTTAATTTCAAGGAGAAAATATATGAAAAAAATCACATCACTTATAAGCATAACTGCACTTGCAATATCCATGACCGGCATAATTCCGGTTACGGCAGGAGCGGAAGAAAACATCATCTACGGTACGATGAATATTCCGTATTCCGACTTCTACAGGGCGGAACTTTCCGGCAGTAAAAATGAATACGAGGTTGACGCCGTATCTTCCGCAACTACTACAAAATGGGCAAAGAACGGAGCAGGTGAACTTTTTGAAGGTACATACAATCAGGCAAACGCTGACGGTACAGGTACTATTTTAGGCGTGACTTATCCCGTTGCTGTCACACAGTCTGAACTTGATTCACTCGGCGGAAACAACTATAATTTCACCGCTATTGATTACGTGCCGTCAGCGTACAAGACAGTTACCGTTACCGACGGAAAAGCTGTATTTTCAGCGGTACAGGATACAACGCCTGAAACTGTCAGCGAAGCCTCAATAAAACTAAGCACAAATACGGCGTGGGGGGATTATCTGATTGATGTTGAAAATGCACCGGAAACAGGGGCAATTTACGGTGCGATGATAAAGACTTCCGACGGCAATATATACGCTATGGGGCACGAGGTCAATATATGGCGTGGTGAGCTTGCATGGTCTTCGGGTATAAAAACCACCGAACCCCACGGTAATACACTGCCCTATGAAAATTTTGTCAGCCTTATGGGTTCGACGATAAATGAAGTATCATTCATTACCGCCGACGGTTACGTAAATATCCCTACGGATACATATGTTCCGGTAAAATTCAACGGTAATATTAAAATTTCTGAAAGCACTTCCGGTAACGGAAAAACTTCATTCACAACGGAAAGTTTCCCGGCAGATTATGAAAAAGCCTACAGCATAGCTGATAATTTTACGGTAACGGACGGTGAAATATCATATACCGACGCTATGGCTGGTTCGTATACGCTTACGATTTCTGACAGTTCCGGAAAATACGCCGATATGACCGCTGATTTCGTACTTTCCACAGATAATATGCCTGCTCAGTATATCGGTAATGGTTTACTGGTAAAAGCGGATAATGCGGATAAATCGGATTTTGAAAACTTTATCAGTAACATATCAGTTGTGACGGTAAACGGTACGGACTATTCCGCATCAGGCAGAGGAAGTACTAAAATTATCGGTGACGACGGAAAAATTGATACTTCCGTATCCGTACAGAATAAAAAGATTTTCGACGGTCAGGGAACGTATAATATATCCGTAAAGGCAACGGGTTATAACAAAACTCTTGACTTCTCTTTTGAAACGGACGGCAATAATTCCGCACCTGCTCCGGCAACAACAACTACTACCGCCAACAACAACAATAATACTACAACAACTACTGCAAAATCCGGTACAACATCATCTTCCGCCGGTAAGGAAAGTCCGAAAACAGGTGTAGCCGGAGTTGCTTTACCGTTTGCGGTGATAGCAGTTGCGGTGGCGACAGCTTTTACGTTAAAGAAGAAAAATAAATAATCTGAAAGGTGATATAATATGCTTTTCCTTATTTCTTTGATACTTGCGTTTGGTTTTGCGTTTCTGTGTGGCGGAGCGTTGAAGAAATATCCTTTTGTATTCTATGCGTCAGCAGTTATAATTACTGTAGCAAGTGTTTTACTTGCTGGTGCGGATACTCATGCTGTACCACAGTTAGTAAATACTTACATTATCGGACTTTTTACAAGGGGGGTATTTGCAACTGCTTTGTGGTATGTGGTTATGCTTACCGGAGCTTTGCCGAATGGTTCAGTACCTATAAAGAAACTTATGACGATACGTGGCGAACTTTCAATATTTACTGCGATTCTTACACTGGGGCATAATATCGGGTTCGGAAAGACTTATTTTGTAAGGCTTTTTACTGATTCAGAAAGAATGTCAGTTAATCAGAAAACCGCCGGTATATTGTCAATAGCAATGCTTGTTATAATGTTACCGCTTACCGTGATGTCGTTTCCTGCGGTAAGGAAGAAAATGAACGCTAAACTCTGGAAAAAATTACAACGTACTGCGTATCTCTTCTATGCGATGATATATATTCACGTACTCGTGCTTTACTATCCTATGGCAAAGGCGGGACGTGATGGAATTTTTTTCAATATTCTCGTGTATAGTATAGCGTTTATCGGATATGCGGTAATGAGAGTAAGAAAACATATCGTAATTAAAATGAAACCGGAAAATAAAACTGTTCTTAATATTACGGGTACGGTAATATTTCTGTCGGCGGTATCGGGAGTGCTTGTATCGTGTGGTAAGGATATTCCGGAAAAAACATCAGATTCCGTAAGCAACCATATTATAACGTCGGCTACTACCGCCATATCGTCGGGAAGTACGACAGCGACGACATCCGGATATACCATCACGGAAACAAAAACTACCGCTGAAACTTTACGGACAACTGATACCACTACCACATCTACGACCGATACCACAACGGAAACTACAGAAACATTCGTAACTACAGGAACATTTGAAACACAGGAAACTACAACTGATACTGAAACTTACATAACAACGGAAACCGAAGAAACAACAACAACAAAAACTACTACTACTGAAACAGTATACATAGAAGAAAATACTGAAAATGAAACTTATAATGAAATTGAAGATATATCCGAAACGGAAGAAGAATATATACAACCGGAAGAATCACAGGGAGAAATTCCGGAACAGTCGGAAGAACAGGAAACTCAGCCGGAAACAGAACCCTCATATATCTACAGAAACGGTACATATTCCGCCAATGCATACGGATATGACGGTGATGTGTATGTTGATGTGACTATAGAAAATGATAAAATTATATCAATATCCGCACGTACCGAAGAAAGCGATGACTGGTATTTCAACTCCGCACAGGACACTGTAATTTCAAGGATTATTTCAGAACAGAATACAGATGTTGATGCTGTATCCGGTGCAACATACAGTTCAGAAGCCATAATGAAAGCCGTTCAGAAAGTACTTGATTCCGCTAAAAACTGAATATATTAATCTGCCTGCTCTGGTCACTTCATGAGAAACCAAACCGGAGCAGGTAAATTAATATTTATAACCTGATATAAAATCCGTATCAATCAACTTAATAATATCAAAATTTATGACATATATAAAT
>JAIDCY010000094.1 GCA_029055625.1 Ruminococcus sp.
ATATATAAGCGGTTAATATATAAATAAAGGAGTTAAAAAAATGATCTACAAAGAAAGTTTTATCAGGTTCATGGTGGACTGCGGTGTGCTTACTTTCGGCGAGTTCACACTCAAAAGCGGTCGTAAAGCACCATACTTTATCAACTGTGGCAACTACAAAACCGGTTCTCAACTCGCTAAACTCGGCGAATACTATGCGGAATGTATTCATGCTAACAACATTCCCGTTGAAACCCTGTTCGGTCCTGCCTACAAGGGTATTCCGCTTGCGGTATCCGCTGTAGTCGCACTGAGTAACAAGTTCGGTATTGACGTTTCCTACTGTTTCGACAGAAAAGAGGTAAAAGACCACGGAGAAGGTGGAATGTTTGTCGGAAAAACTCTCACCGACGGCGAAAAGGTCGTTATTATCGACGACGTTATGACCTCCGGAAAGGCTCTCCGTGAATCAATGCCTAAGCTGAAATCAACAGCAGATGTCAATGTAACCGGTATGGTTATCACCGTTGACCGTATGGAAAAAGGTACTGGTGAACTCTCCGCCGTTCAGGAGGTAAAGCGTGATTTCGGCGTGACCGTCTACCCGATTGTCACTATGGAAGACATCATAGACGCTATCAGAAACGGTATCGTCGACGGTAAGGAATATCTCGACAAAATGCTTGAATACAGAAGTACATACGGCGTATAAAAAAACAAGGCACGGATTTTTTAAGTCCGTGCTTTTTTTCATATATCGACGAATCCCCGATAACCTCCGCATTTATTTCTTAAATCATACTCACTGCAAAGAAAAGTTTCCTGCCTGTGTGTAAAGTCTTCGTCTCCAAGATACTTGAAATAATCGGCTTTACTGTTTATTTTCAGACAGTTTTTCTTGCATTCACGATAACACATCATAGTACCAAATTCACAATTTCCATAAGGTGAATACTCCGAATACTGACACGTAAAACACGATTTTATATAATAATCAGATTTTATTTTCCGGCATATATCGGACAAGGCGGTTTCAAAATCAAGAGTATTTTTTTCACTGCTATAACGTTTTCCGTCAACGCATAAACTGAAATCCTTAACAATTGTATCGTCATAATCGTCATACATAAAAATTCCCTGCGGTTTGTTAGTGTCGGGTTCGACAAGCTGAAATGATATATCAATAACTCCTGTAATTTCTGCTGTATCGGTTTTCCGGATAACTTTCACCGGAATTTCAATATCAAGTGCATATCTCTGGAGTTCGTAATATGTATCGTATTTACCCATCTTAATAATATTAAATCTGTTTTCAACTTCTGAAGACTTTTCTTTATTTATATATTCAAATTCACTTATACTTGTGCTACTGGAAAATCTGACACCGTCCAGTGTAAAAGATATTTCCTTACCGTCATTGAATATTTCAATATCCGTATCATGAAATTCGTCCTTGTAATGTGCTTTCCAAATCTGCATAATTTTACCCCCTGTATTTTTCTATAAGATTTAATAATTTCTTATCCTTTTCACTTACAACGCCGTCTTTCCGTACCCATTTTTCAGACTTTTCATAGAAATTGAAGTTTTCGCCTGTAACTTCTGCACCGTGTTCAATTGCGAAACGTACTGTATTGATTACTTTGTCAGTTGTCACGCCGGAAGTTATATAGCCTTGTTTTTCCGCAAAGTACCAGAAACCATCTAACGAATTATTCCAGCTACAACTACTATATATAAAAGGGTCATCAAAAACTGCACCATGATTTACAGCACACTGCATCATCTCCGTATTAAGACTAAACAGACTATAATCAAGCAATCCATAGTTGTTATGAACCGGATAGTATATCATATAGGGATATTTTTCAAGGAATTTATCCATTTTTTTATAATTATTTTTATCAATATATTTTTTAAATTCTGTACATACGGAACATTCCACTTTTATATTACCTACAGGCGTTCTTACAATTTTCTTCTCATTTGAAGTATATATTTTCCATACTGTAAACACAAGCAGATTAAGTCCGGAAAGTATAAATAAAATTATCGCTATGATTTTATGTGCTTTTCTTAAAAACAGAAATCCGGCAACTAAAAAAACTCCGGCAGATATAATTGTCAATGTGTCCAAAATGAAAAAAATTATCGAAACCAATAAAATTCCTATAAATGCCATACTATTTCCTACCTCCTTTTTGCGTTTCGCTTGTGAATTATTATAACATACTGTTTACGAAAAGTCAACAAAAAAACCGCTCCCCGAAAGGAACGGTTTTATTATTTTTACTTGAATATCATCAGCAGTACCTGCGATACAACTACTACCGCAATAAGTGCTACCGGATATGTAGCGGCGTATGCTGATGCAACATCTTCCGTACCGGCTGTGCTTATGAGCGTACCGAGTGCAGGAGTTGAGGTCATACCGCCTGTGATTGAACCGAGGTTATTTAACAGGCTGAGTTTAAGAACATACTTAGCAAAGATAAAGCCGATAATCATTGGTACTATCGTCATGATTACGCCATACAGGAAGTAAACCGCCTTGAAGTACTTCACGAAACTTGCACCTCCGGCAACACCTGCTCCGATAAGGAAAAGCATAAGACCAAATTCACGGAAAACTTTTAAAGTGCTTTCCTTAGGCATAACGGACATTGCCCCGAAATTTCCGAAGTGTCCGAAAATAAGCGATACTAACAGACATCCGCCGGTTGTTGTGAGGGAGAAGTTACCGAACTTTATAGCACCGACAAATATTCCGGCGATTGAAGCCAGTGCAAACGGCATGAATCCGAATTCATCCATTTCGATAACCTTTTTATTATTCTTTTTCTTCTCTCCAGTATCTGCGGTGATTAAAAGTTTACGCTCTTCTGCCATATCGGCTTTCATGAACTTCGGTACAAGCTGTACGAATAATACAACGCCGATTACGCCGAAAAGATAAGCTATACCGTGTCCTACTGTTACAAGGCTTTCGAGTTCCGCACCGTTCGGACGTGATTCAACAGTTGCCTTTGCGGCGGAAAATGCCGGTGTACTCGTAAGCGAACCCGATAAAAGACCTACTAACATTGATGCGATATTTTCTGTAGGGTCTCCGGATATTGCCTTATCGGCGAGTATACAACCACCGCAGGCAAGTCCGCCAGCGACGATTACAACAAGTGCGAGTACCACGTAAGACTTGAAGTTTTTCTTGAAGTTTCCGAAGAAATTAGGTCCGGCAATGAATCCTACGGACGTTACAAATAGTATAAGTCCGAGATTTTCTATGACTTTCAACGCACTGCTGACATAAGTCGCATCACCAACCATAAGATTATCGCCGAGACCGTCATAGAAGAAACAGCCATAAAGAAGCGACACAATGAATACTCCGGCTGTACCTAACGATATTCCCTTGATTGTTATTCTGCCGAGCAGGTAACCTACGGTCGTGATAAGAAAGACCGTAAACATCAGGAACGTTATAGCCTTGATGGAGATTGAAAAATCCCCTGCTGTGATTAAATCCATAATCTACAACCTCTTTCTATTAAATTTTTCATGATACCGCATATTTTTTGTGCAATATCACAATATCTATATAACCACACAAACCGACGAACATAATGCCCGTCGGTTAAAGTGGATATATTTAATTATTTAACGTCTCTTGCATAGTGTGGGAGAAGCATTGGCGATACTTTACCCGTATTTACTCCGGCTTCTTCGAGTTCTGCGTTGAACTTGTTGATATGTTCAAGTGTCAGATTCTCTGGAGTTGCTGTTTCCTTAGCTTTCGCAGCTGCGTATATTCCGGCATTTCTGCCAAATACGATAACGTCAAGTAATGAGTTGCCCATGAGACGGTTTCTGCCGTGTATTCCTCCGGCAACCTCTCCGGCGGCAAACAGATTTTCAACTTTTGTTTCGTTCTTGTCGGTAATGTCGATACCACCGTTCTGATAGTGGAGGGTCGGGAATACAAGAATAGGTTCTTTGCGTATGTCTATACCGTACTTGCCGAACATTCTGAGCATTGCCGGTATTCTCTTCTCAATTGTACCCTCACCGTGTATCAGGTCTATCATTGGTGTATCAAGCCATACCGCTTTACCAAGACTCGTTTCAATTCCTTTGTCACGTGCGGTACATTCACGGATAATTGAAGATGCCGTTACGTCACGGGTTTCAAGCGGATTCATAAATACTTCGCCGTCTATATTTACCAGTTTTGCACCAAGTGAACGTACTTTTTCCGTTACTAACGCACCGAAAATCTGTTCAGGATAGCCTGTGCCTGTTGGGTGATACTGGAGAGTGTCAACGTCACGGAGTTTTGCACCTGCTCTGTAACCGAGTACAAGACCGTCAGCAGTTGCACCGTAATGGTTGGAAGTCGGGAAGCCTTGATAATGCATTCTGCCTGCTCCGCCAGTTGCGATTACTACCGTTTTCGCTCTCGCTACCATGAGTTCTTTTGTCTCCATGTTCATGAGAACCGCACCACTTGCTTTACCGTTTTCGTCAAGTATTATCTCAATTGCAGATGTGAAATCTATTACCGGAATACCTCTGTTGAGAACTTCGTCACGCAGGGTACGCATTATTTCCGCTCCGGAATAGTCCTTAGCGGCGTGCATTCTCTTCCTTGATGTACCACCGCCGTGTGTGGTAATCATTGTACCGTCTGCATCCTTATCAAATTCAACGCCGAGTTCATTCAGCCAACGGATAGCATCCGGAGCTTCCGTAACAAGTTTCTTTACAAGTTCCGGTTTTGCGGCGAAGTGTCCACCACCGAAAGCGTCTACATAGTGTATTGCCGGTGAATCGTTCGGCTTATCGGCAGCCTGTATACCACCTTCCGCCATCATAGTATTTGCATCGCCGATACGTAATTTTGTAACTATCATTGCCTTGACACCGGCATTATCGGCTTCAATCGCACATGACGAACCTGCACCGCCTCCACCGATTATAAGAACGTCTGTATCGTAATCCGGATTGGATAAATCTACATCTGCCGGATTTATTCTGCTTTTTCCCTGTAAAAGTTCTGCAAGCTGTGTAGGTACTTTTCCGCCTTTGTTTTCGCCTACTTCAAGTACACTGAACTGGTCTTCTCTGTAGTCGGGGTGGAACGTCTTCAGAAGTACGTCTTTTTCCTCGGCAGTCATTCTTCTCGGTTCGAGCTTTGCGTTGTACTCTCTCTTCTCAGCGACTACTTTTGCAAGCTCATTAAGCTTATCAATTTTATACATTTCGGTCGCTCCTCCTTACTTCTCAATCTCACGATTGTTATAAAGGTCTTTGATTTCCTGAACGTTATCAACCGATTTTGCCATAAGTTCAGCCATTTTTTCATCATAGATTCCTTCATTGATTTCGTTTACTCTGTCCGCAAGATGTCCGCACTCCGGAGCGATATATTTTCCGTTAAGTCTTCTCGCTAACATCGCAACCTGTGGGTGTGATATTCCGGCAGGACAGCGTGAAGAACATACACCACACATTACGCAGTCGAAAGATTCTTCCGCACACTTTTCATATTCACCACGCTGTGCGTATGCTATGTACTGCATTGTATTCAGTTCCTGTGTGCAAGCCTTTGTACAGGCGTTACAACCGATACAGCTGTATATTTCCGGATATAACTGCATCATTATCTGCATATCCGGCTTGATTTCCTCGATATTGTAAATCTTCTTTACGAGCGGGAAAAACGGTAATGTAGCTACATACATACCTTCCTGAACTTCCGTCTGGCAAGCGAGACAGGCATGAAGTTCCTGCTGTCCGTATATTCTGTAGATTGTCGCACACGCTCCGCAGAAACCGTTACGGCATCCACATCCCCTTACAAGTTCGTATCCGGCGTATTCCATAGCCGTCATTATGGTAAGTCCTGCCGGTACCTGATACTTTTTACCGAACAGATAAACATTTAACATATTTTCCATGTGTTACATACTCCTTATCAATATTCGTCAGGCAGTTCGTCGAGCTGGTCAAACCGGAAAACAGGTCCGTCTTTACATACGTACTTGTCGCCAATATTACAGCGTCCGCACTTACCGACTGCACATTTCATGCGAAGTTCCATAGTTGTATATACCTGCGTTTCAGTGAATCCGAGTTCTTTTAATCCCGCAAGTGTGAACTTTATCATTATCGGAGGTCCGCAGATTAAAACCGTTTTATCAAGTGAGGGGTTCAGCTCCTTGACATAGTTAGGTACAAAGCCTACATGACCGTCCCAGCCCTCCTGCTCTCTGTCGATAGTAAGATTTACCTGAATATTCGGGTCAGCTTCCCACTCGTTTATGATTTCCTGATAGTCAACGAGGTCATCTTTTGAACGTGAACCGTAAATTATCTGGACATCGCCGTAATTCTCCCTGTTATCACGCACATAATTTATTACAGAGCGTAACGGTGCTAAGCCGATACCACCGGCGATAAACAGTAAATTCTTTCCTTTTAATTCCGTCTCGACAGGGAAGTTATTTCCGTATGGTCCTCTTATCGTAATCTGCTGCCCTACTTCCATGGCGTGCAACCATGATGTCAGACAGCCACACTTCTTTATGCTGAACTCCATAAATTCCTTGTTGGTTGGTGATGATGTTATCGAAAACATACCTTCACCTACTCCAGGTATGGAAAGCATCGCACACTGTCCCGGCATATGTTCGAAAACTTTGCCACCGTCGAGGGCGTTTACCCTGAACGTCTTGACATCGGGAGTATCCTGTCTTATATCGGTAACAACGCCGATATATGGTATTAATGTATCTTTAGCGTTCATTACTTTACCTCCAATGCTTTCATTACCTTCACGATATTCATTGATATCGGACACTTCGACAGACAACGTCCGCAACCTACACATCCGAATTCGCCGTTATTATTCGAGGGGAAATATACCAGTTTATGCATGAATCTCTGACGGAATCTCTCTAACTGTGAGTTACGTATGTTTCCGTGTGCCATTTTTGTGAAATCGGAATACATACACGAATCCCAGCATCTGAAACGCTTTATGCCGTTACCGGTGTTGAAATCCTTTATATCGTAACACTGACAGGTAGGACATACAAACGTACACGTACCGCATCCAAGACAGCTTTCTGAAAGTTCTGCCCACTTTTCAGATTTGAAGTGTTCCATAAGCGTATCACCGCCGAATGCATCTGTTGACAGGTTCGCAAGTGGTAACTTACCCATAATTTCCCTGGTCTTAGCTTTTGTATCGTCGAGTTTAGAAGTATCGCCGTCTTCGAGAAGTCCGGAAACTGATTCTACAAATTTCTGACCTTTTTCATTATTAGCCCTGAAGAATACACTTTCACCGTCTGACCAACAAGTAACGTCACCTTCCGGTTCTGTAGGGTCTATACCGAAAGTCTGACAGAAACACGTTTCTGCCGGTTTCGTACAAGCCATTGTTACTATAGTTCCGTGGTCTCTGCGGTTTTTGTAGTAACTGTCTACCGGTTCGCTGAGGAAAACTTTGTCAAGAATTGTAAAACTTCTCGCATCACAGGCACGCACACCGAATACTACAAAATCTTCCGACTCTTCCCGTACATCTATTACCTCGATTTTCTTTCCCTCCATTCTGAAATCTGCAAGGTTTTCCGTCTGTGGGAAAAAGAAATCTTTCGCACTTCTTAACGTATTCAGACTATTGCTTAATTTCATACCGTCAGCGTACTTCTTATACTCACACGCTCCGTCTTCACGGTCTGCCGGAATGTAGAGTGTCTGCTTTTCCGATACCGATTTAAACAGTTCGTCAAGTTTTTCTACGGATATTTTCAGCATTATTCTACACCCCTTTCATGTACGATACTTGCTTCACAATCTCCGGTTGTATAGTCGTTTAACGGTGCTTTTGTTGTTGTATCCGCACCAGCCTGATACTCACCATAAAGTGAATTTATATCCTTGATAAACTTTCTGTTGAGCAGGTGTAACGGTATATTCTGTGGGCATACTCTCGAACACTCACCGCAATCCGTACATCTTCCGGCAACATGGAAAGCTCTGATAATATGAAACATATTCTCCTCGAAACTATCCGCCGGTGCTTTATTTTCAATACCCGAATCCGGATTATTGAACACGCAGTTTTCACAGGTACAAGCCGGACAGACATTTCTGCAAGCGTTACATCTTATACACTTTGAAAGTTCACCTCTCCAGAAGTTATAGCGTTCCTCGGAGGTCATATTTTCAAGCTTCTCTACCATATCGAAACGGTCTGTGTCTGTAACGTCGCCGTCCTCGCCTATGAGTTCGTCGTATGTAACGTGCTTCTTACTCTTACAGCTCAGGCACTTATTACTCATTACATCGGCAATCTGTACAGTTTCTTCGCCGTATATCGTATTTACTTTCAGGGTCTCGCCGTCTCTCTCAACGCCTGTTATACCAGTTATGCCCTTAGCCCTGATTTTTTCAACGTCAAGTTTTCCGTCGCTCGGTATGCCTACAACGTATATATTTTCACGGTTTACCCGGTGTTCTTTCGTAAGCTGATTCAGGCTGTATGTATCGCAAGGCTTCAGAAATGCAAGTATTTTACCCTCTTTCTTACTCTCTTTCACAAGGTATTTTGATACATTCGCACTTGTGAAATCGTCGTAAACAAAGTCTTTTTCGATTTCTTCAGCACTCTCAAATACTGCCGGTGTGATGTCGTATGCAAATTCTCCTCTTTTCCAACCGATTACACGTGTTACAGTACCGTCGGCGAGAAGCTGTTTTGCTTTATTTATCATTGCTTCCTGCATCTTAAATCCTCCAATCTCCTGTTAGGACCAAGTTTCTTAACGGCTTCTGTGAACTCGTTCATAGTCTGGGCGAATTTCGCACCCTCTGCGGCAGATACCCATTCTACTCTTGTACGGTCACGCTCTATGCCTAAGAAGTCAAGCATACTGAATAAAAGCGTCATTCTTCTTCTTGTGAAGTAGTTGCCTGATGTATAGTGACAGTCTCCGGGGTGACAGCCACAAAGTATTACACCGTCTGCACCACGCTGAAACGCTCTGAGAATAAACATCGGATTTACTCGGCATGAACAGGGTACTCTTATGATTTTTACGTTTGTAGGATAATTCAGTCTGTTTGTGCCTGAAAGGTCTGCACCGGCATACGAACACCAGTTACAGCAAAATGCGACAATCAACGGCTGAAATTCTTTATTTTCATTTACTTGCATATTGCGTCTACCTCCGCCATAATCTGACTGTTTGAGAAGCCGTTCAGATCCATTGCACCTGAAGGACACGCTACCGTACAAGCTCCGCAACCCTGACATACTGCCGGATTTACGCTTGCAACACGTCTCATTACTGTGGTGCGGTATGGTGTTCTGAACTCTTTATCCTGATATGTGATAGCACCGTATGGGCAAACTTTCTCACACGCTGAACAGCCATTACACATAAGTTCATTTGAATGGGCAACACATGGGTTACACGTTATACTGTCTTTTACAAGAAGTCCTATCGCTTTTGATGCCGCTGCACTTGCCTGTGCGACGGTCTCCGGAATATCCTTAGGACCTTGACACGCACCCGACAGGAAAATTCCGGCGGTTGCACTCTCGACAGGTCTTAATTTTGCGTGGGCTTCCGTAAAGAAATCGTTTGTATCCATCTGTGTGGTAAGCATTGTTGCAAGAGGTCTCGCCGTCTTATCCGGTTCTATAGCCGTAGCGAGTACAACCATATCCGCATCAATGTGTAACTGTTCATTGGAGAGCAGGTCAGAAGCCTGAACGTCTATTTTACCGTCTGCCTTTGGTGTAACCTTGCCTACCATACCTTTTATATAATGTACGTTATACTGTTCAACAGCACGTCTGTAGAATTCGTCAAAATTCTTACCAGGTGTACGTACATCTATATAGAATACGTATACTTCTGTATCCGGATACTTTTCACGTATCAACATTGCGTGTTTAGCGGTATACATACAGCAGATTTTCGAGCAGTACGGCTTACCTTTGCTGTCGTCACATCTCGAACCTACACACTGTACGAATACTATTTTATGTGGGTGTGTCTTGTCGGAAGGTCTCAGAAGAGTTCCGCCGTTTGGACCGGCAGCGTTCATAAGTCTTTCGAGTTCAAGAGATGTTACAACGTCCGCACACTGATTATATGCAAACTCGTCATATTTATCAAGTTTTATCGGATTGAATCCGGTTGCTACTACTATAGCTCCGTATTTCTGTTCTATGTATTCGTCCTGCTGATAGTAGTTTATCGCTCCTGCCGTACAAGCAGCCGCACATTTACCGCATACCTTTTCATTTACATCGCCTTTACGCAGTTTCAGACAGTAATTAGCGTCAATTGTCGCTACTTTCGGGACTGCCTGTGCGAACGGTATATATACCGCTCCCCTGTTGTTGAGTCCGAGGTTGAAAGCGTTCGGCACTTTCTGCATTGGACATACTTCCGTACATACTCCGCAACCTGTACATTTTGATTCGTCTACAAAACGTCTCTTCTTCTTTATAGTAGCCGTAAAGTTTCCGATAAATCCCTTTACCGCACTTACTTCACTGTACGAGTGGATAGTAATTTTTTCGTTCTGTGATGCCTCAACCATTTTAGGCGTAAGTATACAAGCCGCACAGTCGAGAGTAGGGAAAGTCTTATCAATCTGAGCCATTTTTCCGCCGATTGTAGCTTCTTTTTCTACTATATCAACTTCAAATCCTGCTTCCGCAATATCAAGGGCTGTCTGAATGCCTGCGATACCACCACCGATTACTAACGCTCTTTTCGCTACCGGACTTTCTCCGGCAATAAGTGGCGTATTGAGATGTACTTTTGCAATAGCTGCCTTTCCGAGTATGATTGCTTTTTCCGTAGCCGTTGCTATATCCTTATGTATCCACGAACACTGTTCACGTATATTTGCTATCTCGACAAGATACGGATTCAGTCCGGCAGATGCCGCCGCTTTTCTGAATGTATTTTCGTGCATACGTGGTGAGCATGAACATATTACTACTCCTGTAAGTCCGTACTCTTTTATAGCGTCCTTGACAAGATTCTGACCGGCTTCAGAACACATATACTGATATTCCTGAGAGATAACTACACCAGCTTCGTGACTTAATGCCTCGGCAACTGCTTTTACGTCGACTGTTGCGGCAATATTTGTACCGCAATGACAGACGAATACTCCTATTTTCTGCATGATATTCTCTCCTCCTTACTTCGTATATTTTCTGAACGCCGTTACGATTGCCTGCTGTGGTAAGTCTTCGTCAAGCATTTCCGGTACGTTATCGGGAATAAGATGATTATTTCCCTGTTTTCTTATGGTTGCAAGTCTTACCGCTTCAACTACTTTTGCCGGTTCAACGTTACGAGGGCATCTCTCCACGCACGCAAAACACGTAAGGCATTTATATATTGATTCCGATTTCATAAGAGCTTCTATATTGCCCTTTTCTACCATGTATACAAACTGGTGCGGGTGATATTCCATCTCGTCGTATGACGGACAAGTTCCGGAACATTTTCCGCAACGCATACATTTCAGGACGTTCACACCACTTGAACGTAAAACCTGTTCTTTCAGATTATTATTCATTTTCTGCCTCCTTTACTCCGAGTGCCTCGGCGAGAAGTTCAGTAAAATAATAAACCGGCAGTTCTGAACCGGAGTTCTTTTTAAGATTGTACAGACACAGCGGACAAGCTGTTATAATCATATCTGCTCCCTGCTCCTTTGCGGAGTTCATAACCTTTGCACTTCTTTTTGTAGCCTGTGCCTTATCCTCCATTGTGATATATCCACCACAACATTCATTACGCTGTGCGTATATTACAGGAGTTCCGCCGATTGCATTTATGAAATCTTCCATAATTGTAGGATTTTCAGGGTCGTCCATTGCGAGAGCCTTACTCGGACGGAGCAGGAGGCAACCGTAATAAGCCCCTATCTTCTTTCCCTTGAACGAATTTACTACTTTCTTCTTCAAATTATCAAATCCTACTACATCACGGAGCATTTCCAGATAGTGATATACTGTCGTCTCACCTGTATATGCTTCATCAAGTCCAAGATAATTATTTACCTTCATTGCTAAATCTTCATCGTGGGAAATATCGTAATTTGTCTGCTTTATTACGTTATGACACGCAGAACATACCGTTATAAGTGACTGTCCTGCTTCCTTGGCGGAGTTCAGAGTTCTTACCGCCGACAGCTTTGTAGCTATTTCGTCTTTGGCTGTCGTATACGCTCCACCGCAACACTGCCAGTTCTCCGGTTCTACAAGTTCGATACCGAGAGCCTCGGCAGATGACCTTGCATATTTGTCAAGGTCTTTTGCTTTGGTGCGGAGCGTACAGCCTGGATAATACGTGAAAGTATTCATTAGTACGTTTCCTTTCTGATTATTTTATGCCATTTCCTCAGGGTGAAAAACTTCGTCAAAACGTTCAGCGGTCAGGAATCCGAGTTCTACACAGGCTTCTTTAAGGGAAATATTATCCTTATATGCCTTTTTAGCAGTCTTTGCGGCGTTTTCGTAACCAATGTACGGATTGAGTGCAGTTACCAGCATGAGTGAATTATACAGATTATGATGCATTTTTTCCTTGTTTGCCTTTATTCCTACCGCACAGTTCTTGTTGAAAGATGTGATAGATTCTGCAAGCAGTCTTGCGGACTGGAGGAAATTATATGCACATACCGGCATAAATACATTTAATTCAAAATTTCCCTGTGATGCCGCCATACCTACTGCGACGTCATTTCCCATTACCTGTACGGCTACCATTGTAACCTGTTCGCATTGTGTCGGATTTACCTTACCTGGCATTATTGACGAACCCGGTTCATTTTCAGGGATAAATATTTCTCCGAGACCGTCACGTGGTCCGGACGCTAACCATCTTACATCATTTGCAATCTTCATCATGTCACACGCAAGGGCTTTTAATGCACCGTGTGCAAATACTATCTCATCTTTAGATGTAAGCGAATGGAACTTGTTAGGAGCTGTCACAAATTTCTTTCCGGAAATTTCACTGATAGCCTCTGCTGATTTTTCAGCAAATCCGGCAGGGGCATTAAGTCCCGTACCTACCGCAGTGCCACCGAGTGCGAGTTCTCGGAGTTCCTCCACTGCACTGAGTAACATTTTCTTATCCTTTTCAAGCGAACTTCTCCAACCGCTTATTTCCTGTGAAAATTTAATCGGTGTGGCGTCCTGAAGATGAGTTCTACCGCTTTTTACTATACCTTCGTTTTCCTGCTCAAGTCTCTTGAATGTATCAATAAGAGTATCCACAGCCGGTATTACCTTATCTTCAACGGCGATAACAGATGCAATATGCATAGCAGTCGGGAAAGTATCGTTAGATGACTGGCTCATATTAATATCGTCGTTAGGGTGCAGAAGTTTTTTTCCGGCTATCTCGTTACCACGGTTTGCGATAACTTCATTAGCATTCATATTTGACTGTGTACCACTACCGGTCTGCCATACGACAAGTGGGAAATGTTCGTTAAGTGAACCGTTTATTACTTCGTCGCAAGCCTGTGTTATTGCGGAAAGTTTTTCATCTGTCATCCTCTCCGGTTTTACGGCATGGTTTGCAATCGCTGCGGCTTTTTTCAGTATTCCGAAAGCGTGCGTAATCTCTCTCGGCATGGTCTCTATACCTACGCCGATAAGGAAATTTTCGTGACTTCTTTCTGTCTGGGCTGCCCAGTACTTATCCGCCGGTACTTTGACTTCGCCCATAGAATCATGTTCTATACGGTATTCCATTTTAAAATATTCACTCCCATATTAAAAAAAGTATGTGTTAAAAAAAGATTGTCCATATTTAAGTATAACAGCAAGTCGCAATAAATTCAAATGCGGTTTAAGAATATTGATATTCTGATATTGATATATTATTAACAAACATTTTCACAAATACGGAAAGTTATATATTTTTTGAATATCTTTATACTTAAAAAACGTACTGTTGCGTATGGTTTACAGTATGAAGCGTACATTATATTAAATAAAATTCATATAAATAAAAGCAGTTATGGTATAAAATATGAAAACTATCACAATATAATACTGATTTATCACATATAAAATCGGAATGCCGGTATTCTTTTTCAGAATAATTATATTCCATGATTGATAAATTTTTCACATACATATATCGTATTTTTCCCCCGCCGTTCTGACAGGGGATTTTTCGGGAACCTAATATATTATATCATACTGTACCGTACGTGTCAACTGAAAAATTTTTCATTGATTTTGTCCGTTTTCTGCCGAGTTTATCGCATACGACAGTATTATAAGGCTGTCACTTAAATGTACGTTTTCTACTATCACATCTTCGTGATTTATACTTATATCGTAATGCGTGAAGTTCCAGAACGCTTTTATTCCATATCCTATTAACTGTTCCGTTACTTTCTCGACTACCTCCGGAGGTACACACAGTATTACTGCTTTAGGCTTATTTTCCGTACAAAATTTCTCCAACTCCCCGACGTCACGTACCGTTATATTACCTATCTTCTTACCGATTATTTCAGGATTGACGTCAAATGCCCCTGTAAGTTCAAAACCATTGCCGAAAAAATCAATATGTGCGGTTATCGCCTTTCCGAGATTACCTGCTCCCAGCAGTATTACCGGCGTTTTATTGCCAAGTCCTAATATTATACCTATCTGTCGGCGTAACTCGCTGACGTTATACCCGTAACCTTGCTGTCCGAACTCTCCGAAACAATTGAAATCCTGCCGTATCTGTGAAGCGGTAAGTCCCATTTTCTCCGACAGTTCCCGTGATGAAATTCTTATATATCCGTTCTCCTCGAGTTCTCCCAGAAACCTGTAATAACGTGGTAGTCTCCGTATGACTGAATTTGATATTGCATTCTTTGACATTTTTTATCATGCCTTTCATGTAAGTGTGTCTCCGCCTCCGTATCGGAAACGGAGACCTCTTTTTTACATTAATTTATCAAGTCTTGTCTTTATTTCGTCAAGGAAAGTTTTTGAATCAACTTTTTTCTTGTTTTCGAGTTTCGATATAAGATATAAGTCACCGGTCATTACGCCGTCTTCAATGGTCTGTACTGTAGCCTGTTCGAGTTTATCCGCAAATGCACAGAGTTCAGGTGTATTGTCGAGTTCACCACGTTTTCTTAACGCACCGCTCCATGCGAATATTGTAGCAACGGAGTTTGTAGAAGTTTCCTCGCCTTTCAGATACTTGTAATAGTGTCTCTGTACCGTACCATGTGCGGCTTCGTATTCGTATATACCGTCCGGCGATACGAGAACGGAAGTCATCATAGCAAGGCTACCGTAAGCAGTAGAAACCATATCAGACATTACGTCGCCGTCGTAATTCTTACAAGCCCATATATACCCACCGTTTGAACGGATTACTCTTGCTACAGCGTCGTCAATCAGCGTATAGAAGTACTCGATTCCTGCTTCCTCGTATCTCTCTTTATACTCGTTATCATAGATTTCCTGAAAAATATCCTTGAATCTGTGGTCGTATTTCTTGGAAATTGTATCTTTCGTCGCAAACCATACATCTTGTTTTAAATCAAGTCCGTAATTCAGACACGTTCTGGCAAAACTTGCTATACTATCATCAAGGTTGTGAAGTCCCTGAATTATACCGTCGCACTTTGTGAAGTCGTGTATCAGTTCACGTTTTTCGTTACCGTCCGCATCTGTTACGACGAGTTCTGCCTTACAACCCTTTTCTACTCGCATTTCCGTATTTTTATATACGTCTCCGTATGCGTGACGTGCGATAGTGATAGGCTTCGTCCATGTAGGAATATACGGCTCAATTCCTTTAACTATTATCGGCGTACGGAATACTGTACCGTCGAGATACGCACGGATTGTACCGTTTGGCGATTTCCACATCTGCGTGAGGTTGTATTCCGGCATTCTCGCAGCGTTAGGCGTGATAGTCGCACATTTTACCGCTACACCGTACTTCTTTGTAGCCTCTGCGGAATCTATAGTAACCTTATCTTTTGTAGCCTCTCTGTGTTCAAGTCCTAAATCATAGTACTCCGTATTCAGTTCAACGTATGGTTCAAGAAGTGTTTCCTTAATCCACTTCCACAGAATACGTGTCATTTCGTCGCCGTCCATCTCGACGAGTGGTGTTTTCATAATAATCTTTGCCATTGGTCTTTTACCTCCTGTAAAATATATTATGCCGTAAATTCCGGCAGATAACAGATTAAATATCAATTCTTATTCACAATGTCCCCAGTCCCGCCCATTTTTTAACAGTCGATACGTGGTAATAACAGTAATTTATAACATTACGCTTGTAAATTGTCGTGAATATAACATTAAAGAGTTTTCCGGTATTCGACCGGAGTGAATTTTTGTAATTGACAGTTACAAAGATATATCCGCCCTGTAAAAAATATACCGAATAAGAATTATTTTTCGATAAGGTCAATAGTCCAGTTTATACGCTGGATATTCATATCAAGTTCACGCAGTTCTTTTGACATAGCGTCAACTTTTTTCTGTAACTCCGCAACATCAACAGTGCTGTGTACTTTTATTTCCGTATTTGAATAACGGTCTATCAGTGAACTTGCCGTCGACAGAAAATTTTTCATGACTGATATTTTTTTCTGCATTACGTCCTTTTTTGCTATCATATCGGTAAGTGATACACCGTTTTCAACCGTCATGCAGTTGGTGTAGTTGATATTTTTAATCAGATTTGTAAGTTCGTCGGAAACACTGTCGAGTTCCGCAATGAGTGTATACGGATTTTCAGCCGGTTTTTCACCCTCCTGAACTTTGGCGTTATTATTCAGCCTGCTCTGGATATTGTTTATTTTTGTTTTCATCTCCGCACGGAGTGCAAGAGCTTCAGCGAGTTTCATTTTATCCCTCCTTTACGGTATAGCGAATATTACTTTTATACTATCGGGTACGTACTTATTTATTATCTCCTCGAACATAGGGAAAACAGTTTCACGCTTATTTCCGAACATACCACACCCGAACGCACCAAGTATCAGAATATCCGTCTTTTTTTCGAGTGCAAGCATTATTATCTTTTTGATTCTCGTATACATGACGTGATTTATTTTCTTATCCGGAATCATGAATTTTGCAAAAGTCCTGTTTACCGCCGGACTTGTTATGAAGTTACATAAAACCGGCGTTTCAAGCCGTGTGCCGTCATCTCTCCGGATTACCGGTACATTTGCGGAATAAATCATGATGTCAGTATAATCCGGCATTACGTGAGTTATATTTTTATGATAATAGTCTTTCTGTTTCCTTATGGTATAGTACAGCAGTGATGCCCTGCAGATGTCCTCTTCCTGAGCCTTTCCGCCTATTATGTACGCTCCGCCTGCGTGTTTGGCGTTTGCGAAGTTGAGTGCGGTTATATTTCCCTGCTCTGCGTACTTGATAATAGCTTGTGTAGTAGTCGATTTTATCGTATTTTCCGCAACGGAAAAATATTTTTCTCGCTTTATTTCCGGAAATTTTCTGAAAGTATATACCGTCTCCGATTTCATTTCCGGAAAGTTTCCCTCTCTGAAAATACGGTCATTTTCACGCTTTATATCCATGTATTCAGCTAATTGCATGGTGTATCGCTCCTAATATCAGAAGATGAATCGGATAAAATACGTAAAATACCCATTTTGTATATTTTCTACCGCCTTTTTCGCCGTTATATAGCAGTAAAAGCGGTATCGGTATTAAAATTCCTAATCTGTACCATTGTACAGTTATACTCGAAACGTCCTGAATCGTCGCCAGTATCAGCGGACATACTTTAAATATACTCGCCGTCAGACCGTATGCGATAACCTGATTTTTACGGTTTCCCCTTGCCAACTCGAAAGCTAACGTATACATTACCGCTTCACTTCCCCAGTCGCAACGTTTCGCAACAGTACATATAAATACAATTACCGGTAATACAAACTCTTTCTTTATTTTATCCGTATTTACTATGTGTACCGCAGACAAACTAAGAAAAAGCGTCGTGATTATACTTGACTTTTCCGAATCAAAACAGTACGCAAACGTAAAATGCGATACTATCGCAAATACTCCCATACGCTGAAAATATTTCTTCAGATTCCTTGTATGATGATACCCTTCTGATATGAAAAAACACATTACCGGTGCGGTGGTACGCCCGATAAACCGCATACAACAGTATATTATCGGCTCTCTCACAAAAAGATACGCTATATGGTCTATCAGCATCGCTATAATCGCTATATACTTCAATCCAGATGCCGTTATACCGGATTTTTTTATTTTCATTTAATTTACCTGCTCCGTATTATTTTTTCCGGATTTTTAAGTGATATATTCAGGTCTTTGTCAATTATAAAATCAATGTATCTGTCCTGATAATCACAGTCAAGCATTACAGTCGCTTCACCGTCCGCAATTGCTTTTACTACGCAATAGGTGTATCCTTTCGGAGATGTTCCATAATAATATACTGTCTTGGTATCTGAAATTTCAATTGTTTCAGAACTTTCGTTTTTATACGTACACGAATCAATGCTTATTATTTCCTGAATACAGCCGTTCTGTTGATAAAGTACCGGAGTTTTCCACATAATTAAAGCCTCGTCGTTCTGTATAACTACTGATACCTGCGAACTTTCGGAATTATCATATTTTGTCAGAAGATTATAATCGTATCTGTTTTCCGAAAGTTTCGGCATTGTCTGTGCGGATAGTTCTTTTTTCATAAGGCACAAATCAAAAACATCAAATTTTCCGTCCTGACAGAAATCGGCAGTTTTCAGGTTTATAATGTCAGTATCTGTACCGGATATCAACCAGTTCTGAAACAATACAACATCAGATACATTGAATACGCCGTCGCCGTTTAAATCCCCCTGTACTTCAACGCTTTCCGGCTGGACTTCTGCAAAAGCACTCAATGAAACACCTAAACACATCATGACTACTGAAAGCAATGCACCTATAAATTTTTTCATAACATACATCTCCTAAGATTTTTCATTAAACCTGCTCCGATTAAATTTATCTTTTTATCTTTTATCCGGAGCAGGTCATATTTTTTTACTTCATTGATTCCCTTGTATAGTCGAGAAGTCCACCGGCAAGCATTATATCTTTCATACGTCCGGAGAGTTCGCAGAGTACCGGAATTTCTTTACCGTTCGTCTTGTTTACTACGGTAAGTTCAGACTGTCCGTTTTCTACTGCTTTTCTTACGTCCGCTAATACGAGTTCGTCACCCTGACTGATACTGTCGTAATCTGCTTCGTTTACGAACGTAAGCGGTAATATACCGGCATTCACGAGGTTTGCACGGTGTATACGTGCGAACGATTTAACCAGTACAGCTTTTACGCCGAGATACAGCGGAGCGAGTGCGGCGTGTTCACGTGAAGAACCTTGTCCGTAATTTGAACCGCCTACTATTATACTCTTTCCGAGTGCCTTAGCTCTTTCGGGGAAAGTCTCGTCACATACGGCGAAACAGTGTTGAGAAATCTTCGGTATATTTGAACGTAACGGAAGTATCTTCGCACCGGCTGGCATAATGTGGTCTGTAGTTATATTGTCGCCTACTTTCAGCGAAACAGGTGCGTCAATAGTCTCAAGTAATGGTGCTGTCTCCGGATATGGTTTTATGTTTGGTCCTCTCAGAATCTCCACACTGTCCATTTCTTCAGCCGGTACAGGTGGTACTACCATATTATCGTTGATTGCAAAAACTTCCGGTAATTTAAATTCAGGCATTTCACCAAGTTCACGAGGGTCTGTTAAATATCCTGTAAGTGCGGATACCGCAGCCATTTCCGGCGATACAAGATATATCTGACCGTCTTTAGTTCCCGAACGTCCTTCAAAGTTTCTGTTGAATGTACGAAGTGAAATACCCTTTGAATTTGGTGACTGTCCCATACCTATACATGGACCGCAAGCACTTTCCAGTATTCTCGCACCGGCTTCAATCAGGTCTGATAACGCACCATTCTGTGCCAACATATTAAGTACCTGTTTTGAACCAGGGGCAATTGACAGTGAAACATCAGGATTGACTGTTTTTCCCTTTAAAATGTGTGCTACTTTCAGCATATCGAGAAGTGAAGAGTTAGTACACGAACCTATACAAACCTGATCTACTTTAAGTCTGCCGATTTCCTCTACGCTCTTTACGTTATCCGGTGAATGCGGACACGCTGCCAGTGGTACGAGTTCGCTTAGGTTTATTGTTAATTCCTCGTCGTATACCGCATCTTCGTCAGCGGAAAGAGGTGTCCATACTTCTTCACGGCACTGTGCTTTAAGGAACTGTTTTGTAGTCTCGTCCGACGGGAATATTGATGTTGTCGCACCGAGTTCAGCACCCATATTTGTTATGGTAGCACGTTCCGGTACGGAAAGTGTCTTTACTCCCTCTCCGCAGTACTCGATTACTTTTCCTACGCCACCTTTTACCGACAGTCTGCGGAGTACCTCTAAAATAACGTCCTTTGCGGATACCCACGGTCTGAGTTTTCCGGTAAGTTCCACCTTAACGACTTTCGGACAGGTTATATAATACGCACCGCCACCCATTGCAACGGCAACATCAAGACCACCTGCTCCAATCGCTATCATGCCAATACCACCACCGGTAGGCGTGTGACTGTCAGAACCTATCAAGGTCTTACCTGGTACGCCGAATCTCTCCAGATGTACCTGATGACAGATTCCGTTTCCCGGACGTGAGAAATATATACCGTGTTTCTTTGCGACGCTTCCTATAAAACGGTGGTCGTCAGCATTTTCAAAACCGTTCTGTAATGTGTTGTGGTCGATATACGCAACGGAACGCTCCGTCTTTACTCGTGGTACGCCGATAGCCTCAAATTCGAGGTACGCCATTGTACCGGTTGCATCCTGTGTAAGTGTCTGGTCGATTCTGATTCCGATTTCCTCACCTTTGACGTATTCACCGTCAACGAGGTGTGCCTTAAGTATTTTTTCCGTAAGGGTTAAACCCATTTTTAAATCATTCCTTTCCTTGATATGTTTTCATTGTACACTATTTAACAGACTTTGTCAAGATTTAAACAGGTTAAAAAATAAAAAAAGAGGTCACAAAATAGTGACCTCCTTGTCTGTCGGGATTATTATATCATATCTTTCCGGAAATGTCAAGACTTTCCTGACGGTGTTTTTCTTCGAGAACTTTTTTCAGACGTAACTGTTTTTCACGGAAAACAAAAAAACAAAGTATCAAAATAGTTATAGGTACGCTGATTGAATATATATTGACAGTGGTTAATATAGTGAAAAGGTTTATAAAAAAATCCGCTATTGTCAGTGATTTTCCAAAAGCAGTGTATATGTAAACTACAATACATAATACGGACGGAACGTTAAACAAGGAAGTAGCAATAATATACTTTTTATAAGTTTTGTCCCACTGATTGTGATTTATTTTATAAACTATAAGTGTAATAATACAGCCTATCGCACCTGCTACAGAAAACAACCATACTATCACAATAAAAATGAATACTTCCACTGATGTTATATAATCCGGTTTTATTTTATTCTTTTCAATGTTGTATGAAATATCCTGTAAATAAAAATTACCTAATGAAACAAGTGGTATCTGCTTTGAAATATGTAATATATTTCCGTCACCGTCGAATACTGCAACATGACATTTTCGGTATTTTTTGCAGAACTCCAGAAACATTTCCTCATTATAAGGGTCAGTATAACGCCCCTCATAATACGGTACAAATACCCATTGATTTATCTCACAGGGAGTACCGTTATATTTTTCGTGAGAATCGGGATAATCTTCAGAATCACTTATTGAAATCTGTAGTTTTGAATCTTTCATATGTATAAGCATACTCCGGTAACCGTCTTTATTGTAGTTTGCAATCTCGCTGTCTTCAGGGATTTCTATATCACCCTCAATATCGCAGTTATACTGTGTGTAAAATTCGTCGTTTTCGTCAATCGGAATAAACAAATCAACGTATTTATCCGCCATGTATCCGCCTTTAAACTCAAAGTCAAATTCACTGCTATAGTACGCACACCCACTCAAGACAAACATAATTCCGACAAGTAAAAAAATCATAATAAATCTTTTTTTCCGCATAATATCACCGTCCTTATGAAAATTATATACAATTTTCCTGTAACAGTCAATTACGATAATATTACAAATATTTACATCTTTTTATTATAGTACGTCCTTACCGCAATTATTATAATCTATCTGACATTTTCCGACAAAATATATTATTTACTTTTCAAACATTGCTATGATATAATTAAAATATCGGGAAACCGAAATCAATAATTTCCTGCAACAAAGGGCGTTCTCTCGAAAGACAGGACGCTTTTTGTGTCTGGCGTGTTAATTCCGGTCACATCTCTTTGAGTTTTCGTCATTATTCAATGCAATCTGTATCTTTACAAGAGTATAAACCGATACAAGCATTATACCGATAAATATTCCCGTTAAAAGTCCTGCTGTGAAATCTTCCATAATACAAAAATCTCCTTAAAAATCCCCTGTACGTATCGCACAAGGGATTATTACATATATTATATATCGTTTCTTATGATGTCGTCAAGAGTTTCACGCTTTACGGCTATTCTTGACTCTCCGTTATTTACGAATACTACCGCCGGTTTCTGAAGTCTGTTATAGTTCGATGACATGGAATAATTATACGCTCCGGTAGCACATACTGCGATAATGTCGCCGGATTCTGCGTGCTGTAACGGCATATTCTCGCCGATTAAGTCGCCACTTTCGCAACACTTTCCGGCTATCGTTACCCTCTCCGTACGCTCTTCCGTCGCCTTGTTCGCTACTATCGCTTCGTACTCCGATTTATATAATATGTATCTCGGACTGTCCGCCATACCGCCATCTACTGAAATATATGTACGGATTTCAGGAATTTCTTTTCTCGCTCCCACCGTATACAATGTGATTCCGGCAGGTGCAGATATTGAACGTCCCGGCTCTATGAAAATATACGGTTGAGTTATACCGAGTTCTGAGCAGGTACTCTTTACTACTTCCGATACTTTTTCCATGTACGTCTCAAACGGTACGGGATCGTGTTCGTTCAGATACTTTATTCCGAATCCTCCACCTAAATTTAATCCCTTTATCTCGTATCCTAACTCGTTCTTTATCTTCGCTATGAATTTTAACATCACTCTTCCGGCTTCTTCAAACGGTTCAATGTCGAATATCTGCGAACCTATATGACAATGAAGTCCCATTAAATTTACGTTCTTACACTCTATCGCACGTTTTACCGCCTCGAATGCTTCGCCGGTCTCCAGTGCAAACCCGAATTTACTGTCAATCTGTCCGGTCTTTATGAAGTCATGTGTATGGGCATCTATACCAGGCTTGATTCGGAACATTATATCAGGTCTTACGCCCTTTTCCTCTGCTATCCTCTCCAATCTTAACAGTTCGGAAATATTATCTACTATTATATGTCCCACTTTTACGTCAACGGCGTACTCCAGTTCTTCATCCGTCTTGTTATTGCCGTGAAATCCTATCTTTGTTACGTCAAATCCTGCTTTTACCGCCGTATACAATTCCCCGATTGATACCGCATCCAGTCCCATTCCTTCATCTGCTACTATCCTACACATTTCAAGGCACGTAAACGCTTTACTTGCATAACACGCTAAACCTTTTCCGTCATAGTACTTATCTATACTACTCTTGAATCTCCGGCAAGCTTTCCTTACTGCCTGCTCGTCCATTACGTATAATGGTGTGCCGTACTGTCCGGCGAGTTCTACCGTATCCGTTCCGCCTATTGTGAGATTTCCTTTTTCATTTACACCTAAATTTTCTGATACAAACATATTAAATCTTTCCTTTCATTACTTATCGTTTTCCGTTACTTCTTCTACTATCTGTCGGAGTTCCTCCACGCCCTCACCTGTTACTGACGAAAATATAACATAATGTATATCCTCGAAACATGGTATCTCCTCTTCAAATGCTTTCATTCGTCTTTCCCGTTCCGTCTTTTTTAACTTGTCCGCTTTCGTCAGTACTATCACAAACGGCGTTTCCGTATCTATGAGGTAATTTATCATCTGTACGTCGTCTTTCGTCGGGGCGTGTCGCATATCAATAAGCATGAATACAAGTCTCATATCCCTTTCCGCATTCAGATAACCCTCTATCAGTCCTGACCACCGTTCTTTTTCTGCTTTCGATACTTTCGCATACCCATACCCTGGCAAGTCTACAAAATATATATCTTCCAGTCTGTAGAAATTTATTGTAGCTGTCTTTCCCGGTACTGAACTTACTCTCGCTAAATTCTTTCTGTTAAACAATTTGTTTATAAGTGTCGATTTCCCGACGTTTGAGTGTCCGGCAAATGCTATCTCCGTACTCTCCGGCGGTGGTATCTGCGTATATTTTCCGTATGATGCGTAAAAATCCGCTTTATTATAATTCAGTCCCATATCCTCAATCCCTTACTAATGCTTTTTCCAATACTTCCGTAAGCGTTTCCGCATACACAAACTCTATACTATCTTTTACTACTTTATCTACTTCCTCAAGGTCGGGTCTGTTATCTTTCGGAATTATTACCGTCTTAATTCCTGCTTTATAAGCCGCCATTGTTTTTTCACGTAATCCGCCTATTGGTAACACTTTTCCGTGTAATGTTATCTCGCCTGTCATTGCAACGTCCGCTCTTACCGGTATTCCCGACAGTGCGGATACTAACGCTGTAGTCATCGTCACTCCGGCGGAAGGTCCGTCTTTCGGTACTGCTCCTTCCGGTGCGTGTATGTGTATGTCCTTATTCTTGTAAAATTCCGGATTTATTCCATATTTTACGGCAATACTCCTTACGTAACTTACCGCAATCCGTGAACTTTCTTTCATTACGTCGCCTAATGAACCGGTAATTTCCATCTTGCCTGTCCCGTCCATTACAAGAACTTCCAACGGCATTATTACTCCACCTACTGACGTCCACGCCAGACCGTTTACTACTCCTGTCTGATTCTCCTGTGATGTCAAATCTGCGGAATACTTATGTACTCCGAGTAAATCCTGTAAATTTTCCGATTTTACCGTTACTTTCCGTAACTCTCCTGATGCTATCTTTCTTGCGGATTTTCTGCATATAGATGCGATTACTCTTTCAAGTGTACGCACTCCCGCTTCTTTCGTATAGTATTTTATTATATCGTGTATTACTTCATCCGTTATTTTTAACTGTGTACCTTTCAGTCCGTGTTCCTTTATCTGTTTCGGTATAAGATGTTCTTTCGCTATGTGGTACTTCTCCTCCGCCGTATAACTCGGTAACTCTATTATCTCCATACGGTCAAGTAATGGTGCAGGTATCGCTGAAACGTTATTTGCCGTCATTATAAATACTGCCTTGCTTAAATCGTATGGTATTTCTATAAAATGGTCACGGAATGCGTTATTCTGTTCGCTGTCCAGTACTTCAAGCATAGCTGACGACGGGTCACCTTTTATGTCACTGCATAATTTGTCTATCTCGTCAAGCAGTATCAACGGATTATCTGTACCGGCTTGTTGCATTGCCGTAATTATCCGTCCCGGCATAGCTCCGATATACGTCTTTCTGTGACCTCTTATATCTGCCTCATCACGAACTCCGCCTAATGATATTCTTACATACTTTCTGCCCATTGCCTTTGCTACAGATTTAGCAATTGATGTCTTACCTATTCCGGGAGCTCCGGCAAGGCATATTATCTGTCCTTTCATCTTCGGATTAAGCATATATACCGCAAGAAATTCTATTATCCGTTCTTTTACTTTCTGTAATCCGTAATGCTCTTTCTCAAGTATATTTTCCGCTCTTCCAATCGATATTCTCGATTTTGAACACTTCCCCCACGGTAAATCAAATACAGCGTCAAGATAGTTTTTTATAACAAAAGCTTCCTGAGAATATGGCGGAAGTTTACTTAATTTTTCTATCTCCCTTATCAGTCTTGACCTGTCATCTTCGTTACATTCTATCGCCAGTGCCTTTGTCATGTAACGCAATGTATCTACATTTTCCGTCTCTCCTAACTGCTCCTGTATTATCCGCAACTGTTCACGCAGAAAATATTCTTTCTGGTTTTTATCCATATTCTGTCTTGTCCGTTCGTGTATCTCCTCTTCCACTTCAAGAACTTCATTCTCATTCGAAAGGCACGTTATCAGCATTGACAGTCTGTTTAAAAGGCTGTTTTCTTCAAGCATTTTCTGCTTGTCCTTGAATTTTATACCACAGTTAAATACTATCTCTTCAAAAAGTTTTTCCGGCTCTTCCTGCATCATTACCGACATTTCAAGCTCTTTCGGCATTTTCGGAAAATATGTTGCATATCTTTCAAAAGTATCTTTAGTTACCCTTACAAGTGCCTGAATTTCTGTATCATCATATTTCTGTCGGCTCTGTGCAGGTATCCGCTTTATCTCAGATACATATGTTTCTCCGTCGTCGTGAAAATCTATAAGTTTTGCCTTATATATTCCTTTTACAAGCACTTTCATTAAATCGTTCTGTAATCTGAGAACCTGTTTTATTTCCGCAACTACTCCGGTTTTATATAAGTCTGAAATATCGGGATTATCTGTGTTTTCTTTCTGTGTGACAAGAAATAATCTGTTGTTTCCGTCGGAAATAGCGGATTCTACTGATTTTACTGTCTTTTCCCGTGCAACGTCAAAATGTGTGACCATATCCGGAAATACTACCACTCCACGCATTGCAATGGTATAAAATGTATTTTCGTTATCTATGCGTTCCTTATTACTGATAATTTTTTCCATTTTATTTCCCTGTCCCCTTCGATTAGTTTATTTTGCAGGTGAAATCCCTGTGAATTATATTATAC
>JAIDCY010000095.1 GCA_029055625.1 Ruminococcus sp.
GATATGTGTTATATAAGGTGACACATCATTTTATATAAATTTTTTTATCTACGGAGGTGGTTCTATGAAGAGTTTTTCCTACGTCGCACAGGACGCCAGAGGCAGACAGCAGAAAGGCGTTATGAATGCTGAAACTGAACAGGAATTCCTTGAGAAAGCCAAGGAAAGAGGACTGTACGTAAAAGACTACAAGGAAAGCGATTCAAGCAACACAAAATCTATTTACAAGTTCAACACCAAGGAGCTTACATTTAACTGCCGTCAGCTCAGTGCTATGCTCACATCCGGTTTAACGCTTGTAAAGGCAATCGACATTCTCACCAAAGAACAGGAAAACGAAAAAGGTAAAGCGATATGGCAGGACATTTACGAAAACGTCCAGAAAGGCGAATCTTTTTCTTCCGCTCTGGAGATGCACGCAGGCTCATTTCCGGAATTTCTTATCTCAATGGTTGGAGCAGGTGAAAGTAGCGGTTCACTTGACGTAATCATGACCCGTATGGCAGACCATTACAACAAGGAAGGTAAACTGAAGAACACGGTTAAAAGTGCTATGATGTATCCTATGATACTCCTGATACTCTGTATAGTAATTGTAATCTTCCTGTTTGCTTTCATCATGCCGACATTTATAGCAATGTATGAAGACCCCGACGATATGCCCGCTCTCACAAAGTTTGTCGCCGGAATCTCAGACGTAATTATTAACAGGTGGTATGTAATCATAGCTGTTGTTGTCGTAATGTTCTTCGGCATACAGTATGCACTGAAAGTACCGCATTTAAGGGTTAAAGTCGACCGGCTACTTATTAAAGGTCCGGGGTTCGGTCCGCTTATGACGAAAATTTACACCGGACGTTTCGCACGTACGCTGTCTTCACTGTATTCAAGCGGTATCCCTATGGTAGAGTGTCTTGAAAGAGCATCTGCGGTACTCGGTAACTCCTACATTGACGAAAAATTCCTTGAAGTGGTTGACGAGGTAAAACAGGGAGAAACACTTTCAAATGCCATCACAAGGTCTGAAATTTTTGAAAATATGTTCTGTTCGATACTTTATGTCGGTGAGGAATCCGGTGCACTCGATTCAATTCTTGAAAAGACGTCCGACTACTACGAAGAAGAATCTGATGCCGCTGTTCAAAGACTTGTAAGCATGGTAGAACCTTTACTTTTAATCTTCATGGCGGTAATAATCGGTCTTGTTGTATGTGGTATCTATCCCGCACTCTACGGTTCATTCGATTCTATCGAAAACGAATAATTCACGAAAGGTGGAAAATAAATGCTTTCATTTGATATTACTGACAGAAATATACGAGTAGTCAAAGGAGCGGAGGCAAGCAACAAAATTAAAATCAGTTCTGCCGCATCTGTCGACATTGACGAAGAACTTATTGTCAATGGTCATATAAAGGACATTCCGAATGTTGCTACTGTTATAAACGGCGTTCTCAAAAAGAACAGTATGCCGGATAAAGAGGCGATAGTAAGTATTTCCTCAAACCTGACAATTTTCAAGGAACTTAATGTTCCGAAGGTAAAACTCACGGAAATGCAGAAGACGGTAAAACAACAGTTACTTGCGGAACTCAGCCTTGAAGATATATACAGTGTTTCATATACTATAGTAGGAGACGGCGAAGGTAATGATACATATAAAGTACTCGCCACCGCCTGCCCTTATGAAATCGTCAACAGCTACAGGGAAATGTTCAAACTTATCGGTATCTCCCTTAAATCCGTAATGATAGGTTGTAACTGTATAACGAAAGTACTTCTTGCAGATACGAAGATACAGACGAAAATGCCGTTACTTGCCGTACAGATTGACAATAACTTTGTATCGCTTAACCTTTATGAAGCAAATCAGCTTTCATTCTCACGTTTCGCATCTATCGACCCGGCGGATTACGACTATTCGGAAGATTATGTTTTCGAGGCGGTAAACGAAAACATCTTCCGTATGTTACAGTTCCACAGAAGCCGTAATACCGGTGAGGTTATCGAAAATATCGTATTCTATGGTGATACACATGATTACGTAAGACTTACCGACGAACTCGAAAAACTCGACCTGAAAACAAGCCTTATCGAAGTACCGGGTATGATACATGGTCATGAGAACTTAGAATTTTCATGGTATGCAAACGCAATCGGTGCGATGTTCAGACGTGATAAGGACATGGAAAAAATCAACCTCCTTGAGGGTGATTTCAGTTCAGCGGTAAGAAGTAAGGGCAGTAGTAACGAGCAGGCAGGAAATATCGTAATGCTTATCGCCATAGCAGTTGCGGCGGTAGCGGTGCTGGGTATCTGGGGAGTTCTCACGGTGAAGGATAACGGTATTCAGGACGATATACAGGCTTGTCAGGATTTTATAGACAGTCCCGATACCGCAAATAAAATCAAATATCTTACGAGACTTGAAGGAATCAAGGAAAAGGTTGACGCCTATAATATCATGATGCTTAACGCACATGATGCCTTCTATTCGCAACCTGTCATAGACGGTGATAAATACGACCTTGTAGAAGAGTTACTGGCGGAGACAGCGGAAGAACTCGAACTTGAGGGTGCAATGGTAAAATCCCCTGAGTATACAGACGGAATACTTTCATTCAGTGTGGAGTATATAGCCAATGACGGAGCATACGAAGAACTGCCTGTAGAATTTCTGAAAAAGTTACTTGCTGAGGGAGTTTTTGAAAATGCCGGATACAGTGGTTATAAACTTACTGAACGTGCGGAGAGTAAAGACGTTGAACCGGTTACATACGTAACATTTGACGTTACATTAAGACTGACCGGCGAACAGAGTGCATACCATCCGGAAGAAGAATCCGAAGAAGTAACAGCAGAATAAGGAGGCTGATTTAAAATGAAACTGAATTACAGAGACAAAGTAATTCTCGGCGTAGTGCTTGCTTTATTAATTGCAATCGCCGGATTTGTCGGACTTATCAAGCCTAAGAACGAGGAGATAAAAGAAGACGAAGCGTTACTTGTCACCAAACAGGAGGAGCAGGCAGACCTTGAAGCAAGAATTGCAAGAATCGAACCACTTAAAAACAGCATAAACGAAACATACGAAGAAACAGATAAACTTATTCAGGATTTCATACCTCTTGAAGAAATTGATACACCTATGGAAGTTGACCAGTATATGCAACACTTCGCTGAAGAATGCGGAATCCGTATCGATAACCTCGAAATAACAGCAAACAAGGAAGAAGCACTTGATTATTATTATCTTGAATCAGATGGTATGCCTTCACAGAATATGCGTAATCTCGCAGACCTCAACGGTGAATATGCTGAACAGGATTCGGAATTTTTCGCAGAAAGCAATGCACTTTCACAGCGTAACGTTGAAAACGTTATACAGGCACAGTATGCTGTAAGACTTACAGGCACAAGAGAGGCACTCTGCGATTACCT
Source organism: Ruminococcus sp. (assembly GCA_029055625.1). GTDB lineage: Bacteria > Bacillota > Clostridia > Oscillospirales > Ruminococcaceae > Ruminococcus. Next base: position 3,442 of record JAIDCY010000095.1, read on the forward strand.
TAAAGCTATTGAAGACCTTAAAAAGACTATCATAGTAAATCAGGTAAGAATTGAAGATTATTCATTCGGTGCAAACGCTCTCGAGGCGGAAGGTGGCACTCCTCAGCCAACAACTACCGCTCCGGAAGAAGAAGAGACAACACCGGAAACTCCTGACGAAAATGCAGAACAGCCGGAAACAGATACGGAAAACACACCTGAAGAAAACGCAGACCAGCCCGAAGCAGATACGGAAACAACACCGGACGAAAATTCAGATACAGAAGCTGAAGTACCAGCACCAGCACAAGCTCCGGCACAGCTCACAATAGACGACGCTAATACATTATCAGTACAGTTAATAATCAGCTTATATTCAGTTTACGATATGCCTGAACCGAATACCGAAGAATAATTGACGCTTGGTTATCTGAAAGGCGGTAAATATATGAAAACTGATAAAAAACGAAGTTTTAAGGGTGCGGTACTGCTTACGGTGGTATCGGTAATGTCCCTTCTGATAATAATTCTTACAAGCACCCTGGCACTTGCAACTACCGCAAATAACAGGGCTCACAAATCATATTCATCATCTCAGGCGAGCTATACCGCAAGAGCCGCTATTGACAGTATACTTAAAGCAGCAAAGGATGATGACGGGTTTAAAAGTGCGATGGCAGGACTTACCGCCGGAAACGGATTTGATATTGACATAAGTATGGAAAATTCCGTGACCGGTATAGGAAAAGTTGACAAGGCAAGAGTTGAATACGCCGGAAAGAAACAGTTTTATAATACGGCGGAACAGGTATGGGAAGAAAGAGACCTGTTATTGATTACAGCAGATGTAATTTACGGTGGCGAGACTAAAACCGTAAGTGCATATGCCGTAAAAGACCCACCACAGCCCGGCGGTGGTGGAGGCGGTGGCGGTGGATTCGTTACCGTCGGCGGAGCAGGTACGCCTGTAGGTACAGCCTCATACGGCGGTACTTATCTTGGTATCGGTATGCATAAAGGTACGAGATATTATTACGGTGATTACCTTCTGCCAACCGGTCAGATAATAAGCCTCGACGACAAACTTTATCTCAATCTGAAAGATACCGACCAGCCGGGTTATCTCGACGCAAGCGGAAACTATCTCCCTAACGCTCCGGAAAATGCGGATATACTGGAAAAGTTTTCGTTCCCTAATCCTGGTATACTGGAAGCACCGGTAGTAATAAACGGTAGCTTTGACGCAACCACAAAGACAGACATATATTTCCCTACAAAAGGTTCAGGTATGGCGGTATGGGGAAATCTTACGTTCACAAACAGCGATTTCAAAGTACATTCGGAGACGGTAAATAATAATGCATCAGCCGGATATAAACAGGAAATAGCAAAATTCAGTGATATTCCGTTTATATACGTCGATTCACTGATGAAATGTGTTGTAGGCTATACACTCGGTGAGCCGGAACTTCCATTAAATATCTTTTGTGGTTCGCTCGATTCCGCTTCAAACGGTGGTATGCAGTTCTACGCAGATATTTACTGTCAGGATACGGGCAAGACTTCATACCTCGGCAACAGTTCCGCAAACTCCACACTTCACGCCTGGAGCAGTTCAGTACTTCACGGTACGGAAACTTATTTAAGTACGGTAAGTTCAGGTAACTTCTATACAAAAGGAAATCTCGTAATAGACGGTAACGGTGCAAGTATCGCCGGTGACGTTGTAGTAGAGGGTGACCTTACCATAAACGGCAGACTTGACGTAGGCGGAAGTATTGTAGTAGGCGGTACGCTTACTGTAAATAATGATGTGACAGTAGGAGCAGGACACAGTATATGTGCCGACCGTGCGAACGGTACAAAGATAACACGTACAGGTGCAACAAAGAAAATGACATCTGACAATACACAGGAACTTTACGAAAGCCAGACGCTACATTGTGTACTCGGTAAGAATGTAGGAGTAGTCGAAAGCTGGGGAACAGTAAATTATCCTTATGTATGGCTTAAACCGTCAGCGATAGCCGGATTAGGCTTGCCTGATTCTGACAGCGACGGAATAATAGATAATAATTTCTATGATTTCGGAAATGCTGTTGTAGATACGGCGTATATAGTAGAACCTTTATATAGTATCGGTGATGAGAATACGGATACAAGAGACTTCATAATATGGGTAAACAGGGAAGACCCGACGGATACCACGGAAGACGAAGCAAACACATATAACGATGACGGAACTTATATATATGACGGTACGGTAAATATAGCCCCTTCAGATTTCTATAAAACCACGCATAACAACGAACTTTTCCCGAAGAAAGCGGAAAAAGTTATAATACTCGGATTGGAGAAAATAGACGACGATACACCAATTGCGGAAACAAAGGTACTGAAGACGGTAGACGAAGTAGAGCAGGACTATAATTTTGATGCTAAAGCCATTACCGCTATACCGCCGGAGGGAAACTATCTTGCGGAAGTAAATGCCAATGTATATACCGCAAGCAATTTACCGGCGGAAATAACACAGAGTTGTACATTATCAGGCGGATTCAGTCAGGATATTATTATAAAGAATACCAGTACTAATGACATCTGGGTTAAACTTGATAATTTCACGATGTTCAATAACGGCGATTTTATTTACGACGATTCTTCAGCCGGTTGTGGTGACTTAAATGTATTCGTTGAAAATAATGCAAGTTTCCTTACCGGACGCAGAATGTTGACGAAGACGTATAAAGACTATCTCGATAATAACACGACGTTACAGATAGTAACAAACGACGATTTGAAGATGCCGGGTATAGAAAATGTGGACTGTCCGAAGATAAATATTTATTCAAAAAAGAGTGAACCAAATCCGGTAGACGGTTCTATAATGTGGCAACCGGAATTTAAAATGACTAATGGTGCATCAATCGTTACCGCAGCTATAGAAGCTCCGCACATGAAGTTTGAGATAACAAACGCACCAAGCATAAGTAATACGATATATTACGACGCTATACAGGTACACAACGCACAGGGTGGCGGAATGAACGTCGGAGTAATCGGAATACTTAACGTTGCAAGCGGTGACGCACAGAATGACTGGATATTCCTGTATACGCCGAAATCGAGTTCAAGAAGACCATCACCAGGTCCTGACCCGTCAGCCACAGCAGAATATGACATCATGTACTACGACGGTTTTTAATGGGAGGTGCTTTATTAAATGAATAACGAAAATAAAAAAGCACGTCATAAAAAACGTGGTATGACCCTTGCGGAAGTAATAATTTCCATAGCTATAATGGCGGTACTCGCACTGTTGCTTACTACTCTTGGTGCGACGGTTGATAAATACCGGAGAGACACGAAAGCAAGGAACGATAAAATAGCAGTTGAAGGACCGGCGGCGGAAAGTCGTTTAAAGGATAAGAACAACGGCAGAGGAAAACTTGTTGACGAAGAGTTCAAAATAACGGTATCGAGAGCAGGCGGAGCATCTGTAGAGGTAAACGGAAAACTTTACTCAACCAGTGATGAACTTACTGATACGGGAGCTATAGATGCCGACGGTGAAAAGATTTACTCCGGAGAAACCGGACATCATTTCAAGTTTATTGACATAGGCAGTTAAGGAGGTGTGAGAATGAAGAATAAAAAAAATCTTAAAGGTTTCACACTTGTAGAACTCATAGTTGTAATGGCGGTATTCGGTATAATAATGGCTGGAGCGTTACAGTTTCTTAATCCCGTAAGTAAAATGATGAAGGGTTCTTCTCTTCAGGAATCAAATTCCGCAACGGTTGACAATATAAAGCGGTATCTTGAGGGTACGTTAAGATATGCAAGTTCAGTGTATGTGCATAACGGCGACTTAAAGAAGTACGACGGCGGAAATCCGGTCATACTTGGCGGAACGGAAGAGAATAAACAGTTAGAAGCAGTGAAGAATTTTGTAGACGACTATTTCAAGGATAAGGCGGACAGTAACAATGACCCCATAAAAGGTGAAGTACATCTTATGAAAATTGATAACGACAACGGCGGTAGGATTACGGAAAGCCTGTTCAATTTTGAGGCTGGCTATACGTATTATGACTGGAACGGTGTTGATGCATGGGATTCACCTTCTACCGGAGTTTCGGCAAGCGTTTCTATGACGAGTTTCGACAAACCGGTAATAAATGACGTATATTTCAAGGACTATTCAATATTCACGACACTTGGATATAATACGGTAAATCCTGTACACGCCGGTGATATATCAGCATTACCGGCAAGGGTTAGAGATGACCAGTATTTCGGCAGGATAAACCCAGTACTGATTGACGACGGATCAGGTAATATGGTACCGTATACATTCAGTGAAAATATGTTTTCGTTCAGTTTCGTTACGTACAGGAACGATAAGGACGGAGCAGGAAATTCACTGTATCACCATATAATAGATGATGAACACGTATTCGGTTCACCGTATGCGTCGTCAAATGCGACACTTGCACTGGTAAACATCAAGAGCGGTTTCTGTGACGGATATAATACAAGTCTGAACAACAGACCGATAAGACGTAACGGAAACGGTAAAACACCTACGGATATGGTAGACGATTTCACAGGCGGTACACCACCGGCATATGTACCTGACGGAAAATGGGATTATGAACCCCTACCGACACCGCCTAAATCATTTACGACATACGACCCGGGCAATTTAGCAGGCGGAAACAATATCTATATAATCTACACACTTCCGGACTGATTCAGACACACAAAAAAACAGGCAGTAGTATAATTACTGCTGCCTGTCATTTTATTTTATTGTACCGGTGCGGTCAGTAAGCCTATGTACCATTGAGCGATAGAGTTTCCCCATAACGCACCTATTGCGATACCTATTGACAAAAAAGGTCCGAAAGCAAATTTAGATTCACCGGAAATAATTTTGTTGATTACCCCGACAATTGCAGAAATGACAATCCCTGTTAATGCTGAGACGATAACAGCTTGTGTTCCGAGATACGCACCGGCAGAAATCATAAGCAGAGTATCACCTAATTCGATAGCCCGGAAGTCTTCGCCGAATTTCTTTTTTATGAAACCACGGCTGACTTCTCCGATAATGAAGAACGGTACGCTTATTATAAGAGCTCCGGTAATTCTCTGACTTATAGAAGCCTGTTCGGTAAAGAGATACGACGGTATGGAGAGTAAAGCGATAAGACCCAGAATTCTCTCATCAATTTCCATAGTGTCCCAGTCCATGAACCCTACTACTACCAGTAGCGACATAAGAACACAGGTTATTATGGCTTCAGCATTTGCATCGAGAACCCAGAAAGTGAGTACGAAAAGTAAACCGTTAAGACTTTCTACAATCGGGTATCTTGACGAAATTTTTTCACCGCAACTATGACATTTTCCACGTAATGCAAGCCAGCTGAATACAGGTACTAAATCCCTCGCCCTTATCTTAGTACCGCAGGTCATGCAGTGTGAAGAACGTTTTATAAGAGATTCGCCGAGAGGTAGCCTGATTATGACGACATTCAGGAAACTACCTATACATATTCCGAAAAGAAAAACTACTATATAGAACGGTATTACAAAAAGCGGTGAAGCAAATTCATCATGTAACATATTGGTAAATTCACCCATTAAAATTTTCCCTCCTTTACGATAATATAGTTACATAATTTATTATATCACAAATTCAAAGAAATTCAAGTAAATTTAAAAATAATGTTCCGTAACACTTTATTACTTCTTTTACGGATTTTAAGGAGCAGGTAATATTTTTTATTGACATTTATGCTGAAATTTGTTATAATGTTTATTGGATAATTATAAATATTATCCTATGTACTTCACAGGTGAGTACGTGGATTAACATAAACAAGAGCGGAGGTTTTTTATGAGAAACGAGAGAATAGGCGATTACCTTGTAAATCAGGGACTTATCGATCAGGATCAGCTTATGCAGGTACTGGCAACACAGAAGGAGTCCGGAGGTTCAAAGAAGTTCGGCGATATAGTAGTGGAACTTGGTTTCATGTCCGAACAGAATTTTACAAAGGCACTCGCCGGAAAAATGATGGTTCAGTACGTTGACCTTGATTCATACGAGATCAATGCGGAAGCGGTCAATAAAGTACCGGAAGCACTCGCCAAGAAACACACTGTAATTGCGATTGCAATTAACGGTAAAAGACTTACGGTGGCAACCAATGACCCTGTAAACTTCCTTGTATTCGAGGAAATCAAAGTTGCTACCGGTATGGACTGCAAACCGGTACTCGCTACAACATCGGCAATAAACAAGGCTATCGGTAAAAACTACTCCATGCAGAACGTCGACAGCGTGCTTGACAGTGTCAACGCAATGAACGGTGGCGATAATGGCAGTATGGAAGACCAGGAGTCAAATGACAGAGTAGAAAACGCACCTATCGTTAAACTCGCTACTACCATTATTGAAAACTCCTACCGTGCGGATGCTACCGATATTCATATTGAACCGTTCAAGACGTATACGAGAATACGCATACGTGTAAACGGTGACCTTGTAGAGTTAATGAATATGTCAAGTGCGGTTCAGAGTGCATTGGCGACACGTCTTAAACTGATAAGCGGTATGAACATTGCGGAAAAGCGTGTACCACAGGACGGACGTTTCACGCAGGTTGTAGACGGTACTACTCTTGACGTCCGTGTATCTTCACTTCCTATGGTAAACGGTGAGAAGATAGTTATACGTATTCTTTCCACCGGACAGATTGCATTGCGTAAAATTACAGACCTTGGTATGTCTGATTATAACTATCAGCTGTTTGAGTCGATGTTGAGAGTACCACACGGCGTTATACTCGTAACAGGTCCTACCGGTTCAGGTAAGACTACTACACTTTACGCAGCACTCGGTGAACTCGCTAAGCCTAACGTAAACGTAATCACGGTTGAAGACCCTGTCGAAAAAGCGATAGACGGTATAAATCAGTGTCAGGTAAACGTCAAGGCTGGTATGACTTTTGCGGCGGCGTTGCGTTCTATTCTCCGTCAGGACCCTGACATAGTAATGATAGGTGAGATGCGTGACAGTGAAACTGCTGATATTGGTATCCGTGCGGCTATCACCGGACACTTGGTACTGTCTACACTCCATACCAATGATGCGGCTTCAACGGTTGTCCGTCTCGTAGATATGGGAGTTGCTCCGTATATGGTTGCGACGTCGTTAATCGGAGTTATCGCACAGCGACTTATAAAAGTACTGTGTCCGGCGTGCAAACAACCAGTAATATGCAGTGAGGAAGACGCAGAACTTATCGGCATTGACCACCCTATACAGATTTATAAATCGGTAGGATGTGCGGAGTGTAACAATACCGGATACCGTGGAAGAACCGCTATACACGAAATAATACACTGTACCGCCAAGGTATCGCAGATTATAGCCGCCGGAGGTGGTAAGGAAGAAATCGAAGAAGCCGCACGTAATAACGGTACTAAACTTCTCCGTGACAACGCTGCGGAACTGGTAGTAGCCGGACAGACTTCTATTGACGAACTCGTAAGAACTACATTCTCAGTATAACATAAAGGAGGATTTTTAATAATGGGAGTAATTGAAATCAACAGAATACTTGATGAAGTACGTCTTTTAGGATGTTCAGACTTACATTTCACATATGGTATAACGCCGGTTGTACGTCTGAACGGTTCATTAAGGACAATGGGTTCACGGTATCCGGTAATGGACGAGGAAGAAATTCTTGATGTCGTACACCAGATGACGACGGAATCCCAGCAGACAAGCGTAAATAATCATCATGATACTGACTTCTCTTTCCAGACAAGAAGCGGTTACAGACACCGTGTAAATATCTATTTCCAGAAAGGTAAACCGGCTATTGCAATACGTCTTCTCCGTAACGACATACCGACGCTTGAAGACTTACAGTTACCGCCGATACTGTCGGAATTTGCGATGAGACCACGTGGACTTATATTAGTTACAGGTCCTACCGGTTCGGGAAAATCAACGACACTTGCCGGTATGATGGATTTCATAAACGTGAGCAGGAGTGCACATATAATAACGGTTGAAGACCCGATAGAGTATGTACACGAACATAAAAGATGTATGGTCAATCAGAGAGAGGTTGGCGACGACGTGCCGAGTTTCGCACTTGCATTACGTGCGGCACTCCGTGAAGACCCTGATATTATACTTGTCGGAGAAATGCGTGACTTCGAGACGATACAGGCAGCCGTTACCGCCGCCGAAACAGGACACCTCGTAATGAGTACACTGCATACAACCAGTGCTTCCGATACAATCAACCGTATCATTGACGTTTACCCTGAACATCAGCAGAATCAGATAAGAACACAGTTAGCGAATAACCTTGTCGCCGTAATCTCTCAGACACTCATTCCTAAAAAAGACGGTTCGGGACGTATTGCGGTACAGGAAATTCTCAACGTTACAGATGCTATTTCCGCAATGATTCGAGATAATAAAATCCACCTCATACAGTCATCCATTCAGACAGGTAAACAGTTTGGTATGCAGGCTCTTGATATGGAACTTGCAAAATTCGTACATAACGGCGTAATCGGTGAAGTAGATGCTCTTGAAAAATGTCTTGATAAACAGGAGTTCTACAGATTCCTCGCACAGATGGGCGGAGCTCCGAAACAGTAAAAAAAATCCCACGGCGGACAGTTTTTCAGTCCGCCATTTTACTTTACGTATAATATGAATAAATTATTACGTTTAAGATTTAATCAATTCACATTTTTTTATGCAAATTGACGAAAAATACAAAAAAAAACGTGGTTTTAATGCGTGTATGTAAAAAATGACCGTAAAAGAAAAATTTTTTTAAGAAAGTATTGACATTTTATGAATAAGATGTTATAATAATGTTACAGATACAAGGTCAGGGTTTTGGATATGTTGTACGTATCGTACCATGTTTTCTTTACCAGTTACAACATTTAGTATACCCTTGGCTGTTACCGGTAACGTGCCGGATACCATTATTTTATTAAGGAGGTTTTCTATCATGAAAACAACTAAAAAGGGCTTTACCCTTATAGAACTTATCGTTGTTATCGCAATCATCGGTGTTCTTGCTGCAATCCTCGTGCCTTCAATGCTCGGATACGTTAAGAAGTCCAAGATTCAGGGTGCTAACTCAACAGCTAATACTCTGCTTAAGGCTGTAAACTCTGCCGCTACAGATATGGACGAAGATGATGAATCATTTGATGACGGTACTTTAACTTTCACAAAAACTGTAGATTCTGCCGGTGCGAAGGAATATATAAGACCTTTCTTCAGTGATATTGACAGTGTTGATGCTCAGGTAGAAATTGAAAACGGTATCGCTATTGCTTCCGCTGTAAGAAGTGGTAAGTATTTCGGTTCATTCCCGGCTGTATACAGTGCGAAGAGCTATCCGGATAACGCTTCACTTGAAGGTGCACTTACTGACGCTATTAATAAAGCTAAGGGAACATCAACAGGTAGTACAGGTTCAACAGGTGGCTGATAAACAGTTTACTTAATCTTAAAAATATATGCCTCTCTCATATCGGGAGAGGTTTTATTTGTAAGGGGGTGTTTTTATGGATAATGATACAAAACACGTATTTAATATATTAATACTTGTAGTATGTTTCGGTATGGGTTATTATGCGTGCAAAGCCGAAAACAAGGATTTTCTTACACTCGGCGGAAAGTTTGACGCTTTAAACCGTATAGAAACCGCCCTTGATGACAAAAAGCATATAGAACCTGATAACGAAAGTATAGCAGTAGAAAATGCTGTCAACAGCTATTACAAATCCGGTGACAGATATTTCAGTTATACCAATGAACTTAATATTGACGAGGCGGAAGAACAGACCGTTATGAAATACGACTACTCCGACAAATACCGGTTTATCGGTGATACGGTTTACATAAACTGCAGTGCTTTCTATCTCGACGGTATACAGGGCTTCACCCGGTTTTTCAAAGAACAGAAGGAAAAGGACGTTGACGGTTTTATTATCGACCTGCGGAATAATAAGGGCGGTTATACTGATATGGCAACAGGTGTTCTCGGCTATTTGATAGAACGTCAGACGGTGGGACTTTATCATTATTTTGACGGTTCAACACGTAAAATCAACGTATCCGGTGACAGTTTCCGGACGGAAAAGGTAGTAATACTTGTAAATGAAGATACGGCAAGTGCGAGTGAAATATTTACCGCCGTTATGATGCAGTTTTACAGCGGAGATGTGACGGTAATAGGTACAAATACTTACGGTAAGGGTACTTTTCAGGAGTTCGCCAACGTATCAGATACGGAGCAGGTAAAATATACCGCCGGTTACTATACTATCGGTGACTGGCAGTGTTACGACGGAATCGGAATAACTCCGGATATAGAGGTTGAAATGGATTATAAACCTGAGATTATCTGTACAGATAATGATATTCAGTTTCAGACCGCTCTCGATTTGTTTAAATGATATAAATATTTATTTTTTCTTGACAATTTATGAACAAAATGTTATAATGTATTCAGAAACGGAGGTTTTTTTTATGAAAAATAAATTAAAAGGTTTCACTCTGATTGAATTGATAGTCGTTATAGCGATTATAGGAGTTCTGGCATCTATACTTGTACCCGCAATGCTCGGATACGTCAGGAAAGCAAAGATACAGGGTGCAAACTCTGTAGCCTCGACGTTTCACAGAGCCCTTACCGCTTATATACATGACCTCGATATTTACGATTCCGTTATTCCGGATGGTACGCATACCGCAAGCAACGGGTCATATACCGGGGAAGAAGATGCAATGGATGGTTTCGGCGATGCAATGCGTGATTATTTCACTGAAATTGACAAGATAGACGCCGCATATTATATAGTATCCGGTGAGTGCGTAGCAACAAGTGTAAGAAGCAGGGATTATTACGGCACTTATCCGGCAGTGTTTACCGCTAAAAACTGGGACAATTATCAGAACAGCTGTTCGAGTACTCAGGAAGCGTTGAAAATTGTCATAGAGGAAAAAAATATCAAAGAGCTTGAATAAAACAGATTGGAGGTTATCGGGTATGAATAAAAAATTAAAAGGTTTTACTTTAATAGAACTCGTTATTGTAATTGCTATCATAGGCATACTGACCGCTATTATAGTGCCGTCCTATATGTCGTGGATAGCACATTCTGAGATACGAAAGCAGAATAACAACGCCCGTATCATTTTCAATACCGCACAAACTATTGTTCAGGAATACCGGTTCAAAGAACGCAAACTTGATAATGCGGATAAAAATATAGGTGACGGCGAATTTTATTTCTACTGGGACGAACGCACAGGCAGTACCGCCGGAAGTACGGGGGCGTTATCCGGTGATGCCGATTTTGTAAAAAGTTTCACAAATCAGATAAGCCGTATGTTCAGCGACCACAGCGATACAACGTACAGGATATATGTTAATAATTATATGGTTCAATCGGTTGTGGCGTCACGAAGTAATATTAATCGGAATAAGGGAAGCTATCCGACGAAACAGGATTCCGCCAATACTACCGATATTAACTCTTTCGATATGACTTCTATTGTCCTGAATCCTTAACTTAATACAGACTGCCACCGGGTAGGTAAAATGCAAACAAGCATTTGTAATGTGTCGTCAGGTCTTCGCAGGCACGTTACAGGTGCTTTTTTTTGGAGGTACATTATGAAAAAATTTAACATCCGATTTACAAAAAAAGAACTTTTTTTATGGTTATTTTCGATAATTACGATAATAATTTCTTTTGTGCTGTTCAGCAGAGACGGTATTATAACACTTGTTGCGTCATTGATTGGTGTTACCGCTATAATAATAAACGCAAAAGGCAATCCGGTGGGACAGCTTTTAATAATTATTTTCAGTATACTTTACGGTATAATATCTTTTAAATGTCGGTATTACGGTGAAATGCTGACTTACTTAGGCATGACCGCTCCCATGGCAGTTATCGCCTTGATTTCGTGGTTAAGAAATCCGTACGGCGACGGAAACGAGGTAAAAGTAAATCACATCAGAAAAAAAGAATTTTTGTATATTCTTGTAATATCAGTTATTTTGACAACAATATTCTATTTTATACTTGACTTCTTCAATACCGCTAATCTTATTATAAGTACCTTTTCTGTTATGACAAGTTTTGTTGCCGCCTATCTGACGTTTCGGCGAAGTGCTTATTTTTCGCTTGCCTACGCCCTGAATGACATCGTACTTGTAGTACTGTGGGGGCTTGCCTGTCTGAATGATACGTCATACGTTTCCGTGACGGTCTGTTTTATGATGTTTCTTTTTAACGATATTTACGGCTTTATAAGTTGGAATCGCATGGAAAAAAGACAAAATAAACAAAAAATCACCTCCTGAACTACCTGTTTTTTTACTTGACATTTTCCGACAACCATGTTATAATAATAAAGCTGTCGGACGAGTACAGGATGAAAAAAATTTTTTTCAGGAAATTTTAAAAAAACTCTTGACAAATCGGACAAGCTGTGATATAATAAATAAGTCGCTTGTAACGGCGACGGTCACATATGAAAAGTTTTTTGAAAAAGTTTCCGGAAAGGACTTGA
>JAIDCY010000096.1 GCA_029055625.1 Ruminococcus sp.
CAATTATACATTATGCATTCTTAATTATTAATTGAAAAATATATCTATTTTTTCTGCTTGAAGTAAAGTCCAACCGCCTCGCTTGCGGAAAGCATAACGATTACCGCAACGGTACAGCCTATTGAAACTCCGTACAGAATACCGGCAAGTGCGAGACTTCCGTTATGTTGTGGAATCATGGCGAGACCGGGGAAAACCTGCAGAATCCCGACGACGATAAATACAAACGACGCAATTGATTTTAAGCCGTTCATACCGGTGATGAGGGTTATCGAACCGATAGCTGATATAATGGCTATATAAAGCGAAGAATCCTTTATCATGCTACCCATTCCGCTGACCGCATCTTTGTATGTCAGACCAAGACTTCCGCTGTAAAGTAAGTAGAAAGCAATTGCACCGATTACGCCTATTATCGCTATAACGATAGTAATTCTGAAGCCTTTTTCCGCAAGTTCCGCATTCCGCTGTTCCTTGAGTTCCAGCATCATACGCAGGCTTTCTTTAGAATCTTTCTGATTTGATGTCAGCTGTGAGGTTACCGCCTGTTTTTTCGCCTCACTCTTTATGCGTTCCAAATCTGCATCAACGTATTTAGGCGTATATTTCGGAAGTTCCGGTTCTTCGTCGAGTACCGGTTTTTCGACAGGTTCGGGAGGCGGAATATTTTTCTTTTCCTCCTGTACCGGTGGGGTGTAATCGTCGTCATCGAGTACGGGAGCGGTAACCTGAGGTTTCGGAGCTACACCGCCCATCTGTTCACGACGCATATCGAGAATCTGTTGTCTTTGCAGGTCGGAAAGATTATCGAAAATCGCTTTCAGTTCCGGATTGAATGAGGAAATAATTTCCTCGTCGGTTATAACAGGTTTTTCAGGTTCACGGTTTATTACCGGTGCGGACGCTCCGAGAGTTCCGGATATATCGTCAAGAACAGGTGCGGATACTCCGGTAGGGTCTCCACGCCGACGGTCTGCGAAAGAGTTATAATTATTGTCCATACTGTCCAGTGATACCGCTTCCACACCTTGCGGAGCTCCTTTTCTGTGGTCGGAAGAAGGATTGTAGTTAGTTTCCATGCTGTCAAGCGATATCGCTTCCACACCTTTCGGCATACCTTTTTTTGCCGAAGTATCAGTATATTCTATGTCTTCAAGTACTGGTGAGTAATTATTATCATCTGACATTAAATCATCTCCTTTGCAAAGAAAATTTCCGGTTCTTCGGGTTTTTCGCCTGTTGTCATGGTGGAGGTGTAAGCGTAATATTGTAGCAGAAATGATGAATCCACTGCGTTTACTTCGCCGTCGTCGTTTACGTCGGAAACAATTTCCTGAATGGTAGTAAAATTACTCGCACCGTCAGTAGAAAGTTCCGCATATGCTTCAAGAACAAGTGAAGCATCCACCGCATCTATAAAGCCGTCATTGTTTACGTCACCTGCTCTGTTGTTTACGGCAAATTTTCCGTCAGAAATCGGGTAAGTTTCCGTGAAACTCTCCGCCGTATAGTCAATGAATCCGAGTGTGTTATCATCTGAAGAATCGGGAACGTGAGTAACAGACTTTCCGGAATCAAAGTCTTCCGAACCAAGCATGAAGTAATGGCAGTCAGAAATATTACTGAAATTAACGTCAAAAGTAGGGTCAAAGAGATAATATACGCCGTCAATACCGGCAATGTTCCACGCATGAGGTCCACCGGCAGAACCTGTTATCATTCTGCATGAAATTCCGGATTCTTTCAGCATACGGTAAAAAAGCATTGAAATACCCTGACATACCGCCGTCCCGTCATGCAAAGCACCATATGCGGTATATTTCAGCTCACTTCCGGAAGTGTAGTCGTATGTGACGTTGTTTATTATATACTCATATATTGCTGTGATTTTTCTGTAATCGTTTTTCCCTTCAACGTCCAGACCGTCAAGGATTTCAGATATTTTTTCTTCTATGTAATTTTCCTGTTCGGCGTTCGTACGGTAACTTACCGTAACGGTAACCTTCACCTCTTTATATGAGGAACGGGTTCTGTAATTCACCTGTTTTATCGATTTCCTGAGATAGTCACCGTGATTTGATTTGTCGGTCTCGGCAAACGCCATATCAACCGCACTGTCCGCAGTTCCTATACCGTCCGAACCGGCAGGCAGTAAAAATTCTATTGTTTCGTTACGTGCAACAAGATTTTCCTTTATATACTCAGAAACAGAACCGACGTCCTCAAAGTAAGCCGGTTGTGTGGATTCCGTATAATTTACCGGAATTTCTGTAATTGCAGAGGTATCCAGCGAAACCACATTGACGGTAACGGTAATAACTGTAATAAATGATAATAAATGTCTGAATAACTTCATTCCGGATACCTCCGATATTTAAAAATTATCTCTCGATAACCTGGCTTCTGTCAGGACCTACACCAATCATGCTTACATGACAGCCTACGAGTTCTTCGAGACGTGCGATATATTTTCTGCAGTTTTCCGGTAATTCGTCGAAAGTCCGGCACTGTGAAATGTCTTCCGTAAATCCGGCGAACTCTTCGTATACCGGTACGCAACCGTCCAGTTCTTCAAGAGCAGGTGGGAAATGTTCCGTTACCGTACCGTCGGGTTTCTGATAAGCTGTACAGATTTTGAGAGTATCGAGACCGGAAAGAGTATCGAGTTTGTTTATAGCGAGACTATCAAGACCGTTCACCCTTACGGAATGGCGTACTATTACCGCATCGAACCAGCCAGTACGGCGAGGTCTTCCGGTAGTTGTACCAAATTCACCGCCGACGTTTCTGATTTTATCGCCGGTTTCGTCGTCAAGTTCGGTCGGGAAAGGTCCTTTACCTACACGTGTGGTGTAAGCCTTTGCGACACCTATTATATTAGTGATTTCCTTAGGTCCTATACCAGTACCCACGCATACACCGGCAGACAGCGGATGTGATGAAGTAACATACGGATAAGTACCGAAATCAATATCAAGTAAAGTTGCCTGAGCACCTTCAAACATTATAGTCTTACCGGATTTTGAAGCCTCAAAAGTAAGAACGGAAACGTCGTCCATATACGGAAGAAGTCTTTTTCCGTATTCTGTATATTCAGCGGTTACGGCGTCGAGGTCAAAAGGTTCACCGCCATAAACTTCTGTAATAATCTTGTTTTTGAGTTTACCTGTTGTCTGGATTTTTTCCGCAAGTATTTCGGGATGAACGAGGTCAAAAAGTCTGATACCGCATCTTTCGTACTTGTCCATGTAGGTAGGACCTATGCCCCTTTTGGTAGTTCCTATATCCTTACCACCTCTGAACGCTTCGGAAAGACCGTCAAGGGCGATATGCCACGGCATAACGATATGTGAACGTGGGTCTACTTTGAGATGTCCGAGCGTTTCGAGACCTCTTTCTGCGAGACTGTCGAGTTCGCCGATAAAGTCTTTCGGGTCGAGAACTACACCAGCTCCGATAAGACAAAGCGTATTCGGATAGAGAATACCGGACGGTATGAGATGAAGTTTATATACTTCGCCGTTGTTTACAACGGTATGACCGGCATTGTTACCACCTTGTGAACGTACAACAACATCAGCACGTGAAGCGAGAATGTCGATAACTTTACCTTTACCCTCATCGCCCCATTGAGTTCCTACAACAATATTAGCAGGCATTTTTAAATTTCCTCTTTTCTTGAAAAATATTAGTGTATAAATGCACACTTACAATTCATTATATCACATGATTACAGATTTTTCAATAGGTTTTTAAATTTTTTTAATCTTTCTTGTCCGGCAGTATGTAATCCCCGGGTGTGTAGCCATCACCCTCCGGACACAGTAACCAGCCGTCGCCCCGAACCTCCACAACGTAAATCCAGTACTTATTTATGTCATAGTCTTCACTGCCTTCAATCTGAAACTCAACTTTTATTTTATAAGCGTCTTTAATGGTTCTCGCACCGTATTCATCTTCATAAATTTTCCTGATTTCTTCCGTTTCCGACTGATTAAGTAATTTCCTGTCAAGAATTTCAGCGGAAAGACGTATATTTTTCCCGTAATCGAGTTCAAGAGTATCTTTTTCCTTTTCGATGTTGTCGTCAAGGGTTTGTATGTATTCTTTCCAGTCTTCCGGCGATTCCATACCCTGTCTGAAATCTTCTATGTAATCGCTTGGCAACATAATTTTCATCATTTTCTCGGAATTGTTTCTGTTATACGCATTGACAAAATCCGTCACCGGTTTTTCGTATTCCGGACGTGTACTTCTCACAACTGGTTCATCAGTACCACCGCTGAACATGAATACTATTATTTTAATCAACGCAATTATTATGATAGTAAGACATACGATACCTATAATAAGTTGCCGACGGTTTGCGATAGCAACGGCTTTGATTTCCTGAGTAGCCTGACGGGTACGGGCGGAAAGACTTTCGGGGCAGTTGCATAATTCGCCGTCCGGAAGTTTTTTCCCACAATATCCGCAGAAACGCATATACTAACCACCCCTTTTTTTACAGAATCAATGTATCTGTATTTTATCATAAAAGGAAATTTATGTCAAGTAAAAAAAACGGACATATAAATTTATACGTCCGTAAGAGATATATTATTTCAGTGCTGACATAGGGTCAGTAAAAGAGCCGTTGTGTATGAGTTCGAGATGCAGATGAGGTTCTAACGCACTTTCTATATCGGCGGTCTGACCTACAAGACCTATCATATCGCCACTGACGAGGTTATCACCTTCCTGTACGGATAAATCTTCCGCAAGATTACAGTATTTCGTGACGAATCCGTTGTGATGGTCTACGGTAACGGTTATCCCCCACAGTGCATCTTTTCTTACAGATGTAACTTCTCCGGAAGAAATCACGTATACTTCCGAACCTGTTTCCGCTGAAAAGTCAGTACCGTTATGGGTCTGCCACGAACCGGTAGTTTCATTCCGTATTAATTCCGTACCACTGAAAGGGGTCATTATGTCGGATACATCCGCTAAAGGTGGTCTGACGTTATCGAGTTTAGGGGTAGCGGTCTCTACGGTATCGGGTTCTTCAGGAGCTATAACGTCTTCTGCCGGAGGTTCATATTCTGCGATTACCTCGTTGAACTCCTCTTCCGGCGTTTCAACTATTACCTCTTCAACCGGTACAGTCTCCATGATTACAGGTACGGCGGTAGTGACGGTAACAGTTGTGGTAGTCGGAATCATTGCCACCACGTAAGCGGTAGAAGTCTGTTTCGGGACGTTATTGTACTTCTTATCAACGGCGGTATCCGGTGAATTTATTCCGGCATTTAACTGACTGTCTGTTAATTTTTCGCCCTCACTGTAGGCAAAAAGACACGCACCACCAATCATAATTGCACTGATACCGAGTGCCAGATAGAACCCTTTTGACCCTTTTATTTTGTGTTCTGTTAATACATTTTTCTTCACGTATAACACCTCCGTTAATATTCTGTACAGATTAACGGCAGATTATACATAAAGAATAATTATTCGTGATGTTTCAGAGCGGATTTTATACCACTTATGATTACCTCACGGGCGTGTACCGCTCTGTCCTTAGTGAGAGCAGGAGTATCACCGAGGGGGTAATCAATACCGAGTTCCTTGTATTTAGGCTTTGCCATATCGTGATAGGGGAGGACATCGAGAGCCTTTAAATTGGTAAGGGTTGCGAGATACTCACCGAGCCGGAAAAGTTCGTCATCGTCATCGGTGATACCAGGTACTACAACGTGCCTAATCCATACGGGAATATTTAAATCCCGGAGATGTTCGGCGAATGCGAGGATATGTTTGTTATCCATACCGGTTAATTTTTTGTGTTCGTCGGGGTCAATGTGCTTTATGTCAAGCATGACAAGGTCAGTATATTTCAGAACCTCATCAATTTTAGAGTGTTCCGCCGGATTATATACGCCTGCCGACGTATCAAGACAGGTATGCACACCCTTCGACTTCGCAAGGGAAAAGAGTTCCGCAAGAAATTCAGGTTGTGCGAGGGGTTCGCCACCTGTAGCGGTAATTCCGCCGGATTTCAGAAACTCCTTGTAGGAATCGTATTCCGTCATGAGTTCTTCGGCGGTCATCTCCTTACCCTTTCCGAAAGCCCACGTATCGGGATTATGACAGTATTTACATCTCAGCGGACACCCCTGGAAAAACACCACAAACCTTATACCCGGACCGTCCACCGTTCCGAAACTTTCCGTTGAATGAATATGACCTATCATATTTTAACACCTCTCATTTAAATAATTTAATAATATATCCCTGTCATTGAAAATTTTTTCCTCAATGACGAGATTAAGCAATTGTTTTAAAGTATCGCCTATCTCCGCACCGTGCAGACCGATTTTCATTAAGTCGTTACCGTTGATGGCGAGATTCTTTAAACTTCTGCACTCGTTGTTTTCTACTATTTCGTGACCTGCTCTGATGATTTTATCAAAAAGCTGATTTTCTTCAAGTACGAAGTCATTTTTTGCGGAATTGTCACATTTTTTAAGTTCCATGAGTTCAAAGAAAAGTTCGTCACCAATCAGTGACATAATTTTTTTAGCATCCTGACGGTTGAAAATTTTATCGCTGTGATGTCGGATAAGCATTACCGTACAGGCTATTGATTCGCCGTCATATCGCAGACGTTTCATTACAGACTTTGTAATTTCCGCACCTGCTCCGGCATGATTTTTGAAGTGACCACGTCCGGAATCGTCAAATTTTGCACAGACCGGCTTGGCTATATCGTGAAAAAATAACGCTCTCCGGAGACGTAAATTATCCGGTGGTGCGAGACCTGTCGCCCTTACGATATGTTCCCATACTGTGTACTTATGATACGGTGAATGCTGTTCAAAGCCGATACATTTTTCAAACTCCGGAATTATAGTTGTTATTACGTCGGCGTATTCTATCAGGACTTCCACGCAGTTTTTACCGCATATCAGCTTATCGAGTTCTTCCCTTATGCGTTCACGTGAGATATTTTTAAGACGGTCTTTCATTTTATGGATTGCCTCAGCTGTTTCTGAATCTATTTCAAAACCCAGTTGAGAAGAAAATCTTATAGCCCTCATAATCCTTAACGCATCTTCACTGAACCGCATTTCCGGATTGCCGACACATCTTATGACCTTGTTTTCTATATCTTCCGTACCGCCGAAAAAATCTATAATATGACCGTCGGCATCCATAGCGACAGCATTTATAGTAAAATCACGTCTTGCGAGGTCATCACGGAGATTTGAAGTAAATTCCACACTGTCCGGACGGCGTGAATCGGAGTAAGTACCATCAATGCGGTATGTGGTAATCTCATAAGGTATACCGTCGGCAATTACCGTTACCGTACCATGTTTAATACCGGTCGGGATGGTCTTGTAATTACGGAAAACTTCAATAATCTGTTGAGGGTGGGCGTTAGTAGTAATATCCGTATCGTGAAACGCACGCTTCATAATAGTATCACGTACACACCCCCCTACAAGATACGCTTCATAACCTGCTCCGTTCAGGATATTCAGAATTTTTTTATCCGTCAAAATTTTCAGCTCCTTTTTACTTATACTAATATTATACAACTTTCCGGAATCAAAATCAAGAATTAATATTTTCTTGACTGATACGGAAATTTATGTTAAAATATATCTGTAAAAAAATCATATCGGAGGGATTTGTTTTGGCTCTTACTATTTTAAATCAGACCGTCATTATGCTGATACTTATAGTAGTCGGTGTAATCTGTGCAAAACTCGGACTGATAAGCAGTTCCACCAACAAGGAACTTTCACAGTTCGTACTACAGGTAGTTAATCCGGTAGTAATATTCATGTCGTATCAGAAAGACTATGAAGCAAGACTTGTTAAAAATCTGCTGTTTACGTTTTTGTTTTCCGTGATAGCTTTTGCGGTGACTATCCTTGTAGCGTATCTGTTCATATGGAAAAAAGACGGCAGACATACCGAAGTTGAACGGTTTTCTGCGATTTATTCAAACTGTGCGTTTATGGGAATACCGCTTGTAAATGCACTGTTCGGGTCTGAGGGCGTATTTTATCTTACAGCTTTCCTGACGGTCTTCAATATCGTAATATGGACGCATGGCGTTATAATTATTTCCGGTGAAAAGGATTTCAGACAGGTTATAAAAGTTTTCTACTCACCTACTATAATTGCAATTGTATTAGGAATAATAACGTTTTTCCTGAAAATAAAATTACCGGCAGTCCCGACAAGTGCGTTGCAGTTCATAGCGAACATCAACACTCCCATGGCTATGATAGTATCCGGCGTTACAATATCTTCAACTAAAATATCGGAACTCATTAAAAATCCACGCATTTATTATGTATGCCTCGTGAAACTCCTGATTATTCCCGTAATCGTCGCTCTCGTAACGTTACCGTTCAGTATTGACGAAATGGTACGCATGACTATTGTTATTACCGCTTCCGCACCACCTGCCGCAATGTGTACGCTCTTCTGTCTGAAGTATAATAAAAATTCAGTATACGCTTCGGAAATTTTCGCTTCCGGTACTATACTTTCTGTAATCACTTTGCCGGTGGTTGTAAATCTTACGGAAAAATTAACAAATTTACTTCATTAAGTTTGTTAAAATTGCTGATTTTATTATTTTTTCAGAAAAAATGTTTGAATTTTGGTTAATATGTGTTATAATTAATATACATCTCAGCAAAAATTTATTATAAATTACTCTTGTAAGAAAATGTAAGAAGTAATTTTATAAAATTGTATTGTGAAAGGAATGGAATTTATAATTATGGAAAAAAGAGGTATCAGCAAACTCGACCTGAAAAGACGTAACAGAATGCAGATTCTGCGTGTAATCCGTGAACTTGGTCCTATCTCAAGGGTAGATGTCGCCAGTACTCTGGAAATAACACGGGCAGCGGTAACAATTATCACAAATGAAATGATTGAAGAGGGCGTACTGGTAGAAATCGGCGAAGCACCGGTAAATACTGAAAAACTCCAGAAGGGCAGAAGAAAAATCCTGATTGATATAAACGTGAACAGTCGTTTCGCACTGGGGGCAACCGTCGACGAGAAAGAAGTTACTGTAGGTCTGACAAACCTTAACTCCGACATCCTTGATAAGTCAAGTATGGTTATCGACGAGAGAACAACCAGCAAGGATATTATAAATTACATAATGAAGACAAGTAACAAGATGATTGAAAACAGCTGTCTGACAAGGGATAAGATACTTGGTCTCGGTGTGGGCGTAGTACCGACAATGTGGGGCAAGCTGAAGATATTCTACAAGGACGGCGTACTTGATTTCACAAACTTTATAAGCAAACTGAAAACCGGTCTTGGCATAGATATACACTGCGGTAATGCGATAGGTTTAATGGCACTCGCTAACAACGATTTCAGAGTACCTAACGGCTATCAGACAAATCAGGCGTTTATCTGCAACGGAAATCAGATAAACCTTGCAATCGTGAACAAAAACGAACTTTCAAGCGATTACGTTTCCTATACCTCTACCATAGAAAAATATATAGTAGCTCCCGACGGCAACGCATTTGAAGGTTACCCTAACGGTTCGGTAAAGGCGGAACTCTCTCGTACCGCTATGCTTAACGCTTTCTACGAAATATATTCAAAGGAAAAAACTCCGGTACTTTACGAACTCACAGAGGGCGACAAAAACAAAATCAATACAGACAGCGTATTCATGGCACTGATGCGTAACGAGGAAAGCGTAAAGAAAGTAGTAAATACACTGATTGCGAAATATACGATACTGATAAATAATCTCTCAATAAGTCACTTTGCGAAGAAGATAGTACTTCATAACTTCCATTTCAGTGAAAAACAGTTTGATTATATAAAACGTGAGATGATACATCTTGTAAGCGAAGAAGTAGCCGACAGGGTTGTACTCAGCAGACTCACCGGAAAAAATAACTTCCTCGGTGGCTGTGCGTTAATAATACAGGATAACTTCTATATAAGAGGCGGTATGCGTTAAGAATCGTCTGACTGCTGTACTTCAGAGTACGGCAGTTTTTTTTATGTAATTTTTTGTATAGGTCATGCATATGTATAAAAAAAGGAGTGATACCATGGAGAACGAAGTAACGGAGCAGGACATACCAGAGATACCGGAATTATGCGAGGACGATACGGAAGAACTGCTTGAAAAATACGACAGACCTTCACGGCGGAAAGTGGACGATGTACCGGCAATGCAGACCGTTATATGTATAATAGTGGCGTTGTTGTTGTTCGGAATGAATATACTGTATCCGGATATGGCAGGGGAAGTTTTCGGAAGACTGAATAATGCGGTATTTTCCGGACAGAATATTTTCCCGAATCCCATTGACCTTATATCAGAACTGATTTGAACAGCATCACAATAAGGAAAACCACATACAGACTTGACTTTTCGTTTCTGGTATTCAATGCGTTGATATTTCTGATGAGGGAAAACGATACCGTCATGATGTTCTATGCGGTGTGCGTAATTCATGAACTCGGTCACCTGCTGGCGATAGGGATTACAGGTGGGAAAATAAAGTCTGTAGTATTCAGAGGTACAGGAGTAGTAATAACTCCGGAAAAAAATTCACGTCACGAACTTTTCATAATGCTTGCCGGAGCAGGTGCAAATCTGATAGTATTTTTCCTTATGAGTATCTCCGGTATCGGCGGAATGTTCCGGCTACTGAATCTTTGTACAGCAATATATAACCTGCTCCCATACAGACAGCTGGACGGTGGTTCAGCGATAGGCTTACTGACTGACGGTACACCATACGAACGGACGGTAAATGCGGTGCTTACGACGATAAAGCTGATTTTATCGGGAGTACTGCTGATTTTAGTATTTCTGTACGGCTTTGATTTTGTGCCGGTTTTTATAATGTCAGTGATGTTATTAGTATCTGAAAGAGGAATCTGAAATGAAAAAAATAATTATATTTGCTTTGATATTTGCCTGTACGTCGTGCGGAGTAACGGAAAATAAACCTGTTCCTTACGTTCAGGAAGCGGAACATCTGCATATTGACGGAAATAATAAGTCTTTGAATTATGATAATCAGATTGGTATGTGGTTTCCGTATATGCACTTTGATGAATATATGTACGGTAAAAATGCGGATAATTTCCGTGAGGCGGTAAGGGAAAAATTCGATACCGCCAAAAATCAGGGAGTAAATACGGTATATCTGCACGTCCACCCTTGTGGCGATGCTTATTATGTTTCCGATATATTCCCGAAAGGTGTATATCTCGACGGCGATTATGACCCTTTACAGATTATGATTGAAGAGGCACATAATCTGAATTTATCAGTTCATGCGTGGCTGAATCCGTTAAGATGTCAGACCGTCGAACAGATGCAGAATCTGCCGGATGATTTCATAATAAAACAGTGGGCGGATAATCCGGATAGTCATTTAGTAGAGATAGTAAACGGAAGATATTATCTGAATCCCGCATACGATGAGGTAATAAATCTGATATGCGACGGTGCGGAGGAGATAATGAAAAATTACGACGTCGACGGAATCCATATCGACGACTATTTCTACCCGACTACTGAAGAATCTTTTGACCATATCGCATTTTCCACCAGTGACAGCGATAATCTTTCCGTATGGCGCACGGAAAACTGTACGAAACTTGTAAAATCGCTGTACGACAGAGTAAAGAAGTATGGTCTCGTATTCGGGATAAGTCCGCAGGGGAATATATCGGCGAACTACTCCACACAGTATGCAGATGTGAATTTATGGGGTTCGGAAGATGGGTACTGTGATTATATCGTACCTCAGATATACTTTGGTTTTAATAACGAAACGTGCCCGTTTGTGCCGACTTTAGAGGAATGGGAAGAAATAGTTTCCGGTAGCGATGTAAGGCTGATAATCGGGTTAGGAGCGTACAAACTCGGACAGGCTGATATATGGGCAGGCGTTACCGGTGAAAATGAATGGCTGGAAAATCCGGATATAATAAATCAGCAGATAGAAACGGTCAGGAACTCCACAGCTGACGGTTACGCATTGTATTACTAAAAAAAAAGCGTCCGGAAAATTTCCGGACGTGGTGGGTTATTATACAAGTAAATCAAGTGAAAGTTTTCTTGAATCGACGTCGTAATAATCGCCTATCTCTGCAACGTAGAAGCGGAAACATACTTTTCCGTTGAAGGTCATAATATCGCCTTCATCCGATACACCGAGTTCCGCAAGCTGGCTGTCATCAAGTTCACTCAGTTTGATAGTACGGTCTTTTTCGACGTTTAAAGTACCCATTTCCTTGTCTGTGAGTTCTTTTAAATAGATGTGTCCGACGGAATCCTCATGATTTGCGAATATATCAGGTTCAGGATTTATGATGTAATAACCGTTGTTGTCCTTACCGATACCAAAGTATTTAAGTTGTGTGTCGGTGAGTTTGTCAAGAGGCAGAGGGTCAACGTCGTGTGCGGTTTTTCCGATAGCGAACTTGTCCTCAACGTCAATATCCGTCATGGAAATATTAAGTTTAGAATCGAAAGTATATCCGAATTTTTCAAGTTCCTCATCAGTGAGGGTAAAAGATATTGAATCGGAAATCTTGCCGAGTTCCTTGGTAATATCTTCCCTCGACTGCGTTTCCCACTGTACATCAATTTTTTCTGCAATAGGTCTCTCAACGTGTACCGCACGTTCCATATTTTTGAGGGTAAATGTAACGAGATTGTCGAAATAGAAAACGTCGGCGTAATTAGGTTCAACGTAAACTGTGGTACTGCCGTTTGAACTGTCTTCTGTGTTAACGACGGTATAACGATATTTTCCCGACGGTGAAACGCCCTGTTCTATTACTATTTCCTTAGCTGTAGCCATAAAGAACGATGTGAACAGGAAGTATCCGAGCGAACCGAATATATACAAAAGTATTATAAGCGTACCGAGTGCCGTTTTCGTGCCCTCACCTGCTCCGGATAATAACATTATCGCCACACCGGTAATCATGATAGGTATAATTAAACTCCACTCACCGAAATACAGTATGACGACCGGTAGCATTGCCGGTAGTATCAGAAAACTTGATAGTCGGGTGAAGAACTGTTTGCGAGTGTAAAGCATCTCCACGAGTGCTATTATTGATATACCTGTAACGAGCAGGCACAGCGATACACCGGACTTTATATGTATATCGTAGAATATAGAATAATAACACAGATAGCATACAAAAAAAGTGTATACTAAACTAAGAACAGAAACAACTCTTTTTGTCCATACATTTGATAAAAAATTTTTCATTGAAGCCTCCAAAAAGTAAGTGGTATTCAGAAACCATTTATTCACCAGTATATTATAACACTTCCCACAGGAAATTACAAGATATTTTTTCACAATTTCCGGAAATTATTTATATTTATACTAAATGTACTTTACAATCACGGTGAAAAGATGTATAATAACCTATATATCTTTTAAGAAAAACTGAAAGGTCAGAAAAAACATGAAAAGAAAAATATTCATACTTCTTGCACTGGTGATAATGGCACTGATATTCCGTTTTTCTATGCAGAATTCGTCGGAATCTTCCGGCATAAGCACTAAGCTGACGGAGTGGGTACTGAACAGATTTGTCCGTAACTATGGCGATATGTCCGCCGAGGAAAAGAAAAATCTTCTGAAGACTGCTGAACATATTATCCGGAAACTCGCACATTTTTCTGTATATACAGTGCTTGGCTTCTGTATGTCTTCGGCAATCGGGAAACGTAAATTTTTTACCGGCGGAAGTCTTATAACTGTTTCAGTAGGTTTTGCGTATGCCTGTTCAGATGAATTGCATCAGTTTTTTGTGTCGGGACGTTCATGCAGATTCTCAGATGTCATTATAGATACCGGCGGAGTGGTTACCGGAATAATAGTATCAGTTGCATTATTCCGCATACTTGACCGGTTTAAACAGAAATTTACACATTCCCCCTCATAGCGAGAGGGAATTTTTTCGTCAACGTGATGTCACTGTTGTTACCGTAACGGAAGCGGTTGTAGTACCTGTTGAACCTGTACCTGTAGTAGTTCCCGTACCTGTTCCGGTTGCAGTGCCTGTACCTGTTTCAGTTGTGGGAATTTCGCCGTTTTCGTCAGGCAGTACCGCAGTAGGTTCAACACCGTTCAGACCGTAACATTTCTGATACTCCAGTATTATATCACGTATCATATATTTTGAATATTCACCACCTTCGATTACTCCGGCAAAAGCAATTTCCGGATTATCTGCAGGTGCGAATCCTATAAAAAATGAATTCTGTTTGCTTAAATCGTTCTGGTCAGTTTGAGGCGTACCGGTCTTTATAGCAACGTCAAATCCGAGATTTGACAGCGAATATTTATAAACCGGTACATTATGTGAGGCATCTATCATACCGTTCACGATAGGGTCATAGATATAATCGTTGGATAGTTCTATTCTTTCCGCAACAACCGGCTGAGTTTCATATATAAGCTCGTCCGTACCGTATTTATACAGACCGTCCACGATATACGGACGGTAACGTATACCTCTGTTAGCGATTGTACTTGCCACTACCGCCATCTGAAGAGGTGTCATACCGCAGTCATAGTTACCGATACCGGCTTGTATTACAAATCCGACGTACCACGGCTGACCTCTTTGTGCGAAAGTTTCCGGATTACACAAGAAACCTTCCGCATCACCTGTTTCGATTCCTGTATGTGAACCCAGTCCGTAAAGTTGAGAATATTTTGTAATGTTATCGATACCTAAACGGCTTGAAAGTTCATAGAAATAACAGTTACACGAAACGTTTATAGCCTGTCTTGTAGCGATATAACCATGTGTACCGGTACACGAAAAAGTTCCGCCGTGGAAATTATACCAGTGACCGCAGTAAAGGGAAGTTCCTGCATCTACTACACCCTCATTAAGTCCGGCGGTAGCGGTGACGGTCTTGAAAGTAGAACCCGGACGATACAGACCATACGTACAACGGTTAAGTAGCGGTGAATCCTCATCGCTTAACAGGTCTTCGTAATTTGTTGCGTAATCCTTGAGGTTGTATGTCGGAGCGGTTGCCATACCTCTTACCGCTCCGGTTTTAGCGTCAAGTACCACTATCGCACCTTTATGAACATTCTGAAGATGCCAGTTAGAATTTATGCTCTGAAAGTTTGCAAGAAAATTGTCAAGTATCCCCTGAAGTTTCAGCTGATACGCACCGTCAACGGTAAGACGTACGGTACTGCCGGAATTGGTTTCGCTTATCGTTTTAACGTCCGTAATAGAACCGTTTTTTACGGTAATTTCTTCAACGCCGTTCTGACCTCTCAACTCCGTCTCCATAGCATCTTCTATACCGCTTTTGCCGAGTGTGTCATTGAGTTTGTAACCTTTCGCCCTCAGTTCGTCGTACTCTTCGGCGTATATCGGACCTACTGTGCCTAATTCATGCGGGAGAATATCCCCACGTTCGATACGTCTTTCCGATACCTCGACAACCTCTATTCCGTGATATATATTGCTTAACTCTTTCATATCGGTTATCGTGTGCTGGTCAACGTCTTCGGCGAGTACTAAATCATTACTGTATGCAAATTCCCTGTCAATCATGGCGTAACGCATACCGGCTATAATGCGTTTCTCGTACTGATTATATTTATCGGAAATTTCATAATCATCAATCAGCTTGTCTATACAGTTTTCCGCTGAGGCGTAACCGTTCAGATGCAGATTCTCGCAGACATCAGAAACATCTTCTTCCGTAAATTCATACGGTTCAGTCATCGTTATCGGCAGACTTTCCTTGAATTTATAACTGTGTCCGAGGAGTGCCATATAGATATTTATAAGAATATCGTTTCCCTGCTCGTTGTCTTCCGGAAAAAACGCTTTCTGTAGTACCACATCACGTCTTGAATCGTTAGTAATCAAAAGATTTCCGTTATAGTCGACTATCTCCCCACGGGTTGCCTTGACTTCTTTCTGATACGTCAGCGAATCGTCTTCTGAAAAAATTCTGCTTATCGTATCTCCGCCGACTACCTGCAATTCCATTAATCGCATAGAACTCCATACCACTGACATTACAACCAGTGCCACCATTATTATAGCCTTTAAAGTTTCGGATAAGTTTTTTATACGGAATCACTCCTTTCAATGTTGCTGACGTTCAGCGGAACGTATAGTTTCCTCTATCGTAAAATGATTTTTCGGCATAAAAAAATGATTTATTATCCTTATGACGATACATACGAAAAATGAAGATATTACTGTATATGCCCATATTTTCAGCGTATATTCATGGTAAATTATTTCCGAATCCTCATATTTCCATATCTGATAGTAGAATTTATAGTCAAGCAGGCACTGTATGTATGACACTACAGCGGATATTGCCAGGAAACTTACTATCTTGTCACGGAGATAAAATTCATATATCAGCGATACCATAACGCAGAACACTACAAGCAATACCGCATTATACCCGAAAAGTTTATTACAGCTTATGTCTATGAGAAGTCCGCATACCGCACCCGTTACCGCTGAGGCGTATATACTATTATTTACCGCTATATACAATGCAATCGGGATAAGGATTACCGGTTTCAGAAGCGTTCCGGAAGTCATGAAAATAAATCCTGAACATATCACGATATAATACAGCAACCACCTGAAGAACGTCTTTAAAAAAAGTATGCGTTTCTCACGGGACGGCTTAATCCTCATTTTTACCTGCCCCCCTTTTCCCTGTAAAATCGGTTATCACGAAAACTGATTCAAGATTTGTTATATCAACGCAAGGTTTTATAACCGCTCTTGCGGATATGCCGTTAGAATCCATACCGACGCTTTGCACCGTTCCCACTGAATAACCTTTCGGAAACAATCCACTTGAACCGTCAGTTATGAGGAGATCATTTTTTTCAAGCGTGTTGTCGGTGGGAAGATGTATCAGGTTTGTGAGTTCCTCACCGGCTGACCTTATCGAACCCTCTACAATTCCTGCATCTTTTTCGTTATCCTTTGAACGTACCGCTATCGACAGATCCGGCGAAAGTATAGACCTTACTGTTGTTACGTGTTCCGATACTTCAAGAGTAATCCCGACTATACCCTCCGCAGTCGCAACAGGACAGTCCGGTTCTATACCGTCCGCCTTACCGACGTTTATCGTAAATGTCCTGAACGGGTCATTTGTTACGTATCCGAGTACTTTACAGAATCTTGATGTCGTCAAATCGGGATGGGCTTTTTTTATGCCTGTCAGCATACGGAGTTCTTCATTTTCTATTTTCAGCGATTCGTATTCCGTAAGCTGTTCCTGTAACCGGTTTAATTCTTCTTTCAGCGACTGGTTTTCCTGATATATTTCCTCCGCTTCCGCAACCCTTTCCGCCGTATTCTCAAGCTTCATGCTTATGCTGTTTGATACCATACGGAACGGTTTTGACAGTGTGTTTATTACCGACTTACCGGATACTGAATAACCGCCTTTCGTGACGGCGTATATCATCATACCTACGAGGAAAGCAATAAATGCAAGTAAGACCTTAAAGCCCTTACTTCTGAAAAATTCACGCATATAACCTCCTTAATAGTACCGGATATTTTCGGTGAGAGCATCCTGATAGTCGTTGATTTTTTCGAGTATCTTTCCCATACCTTCGGCGACGCAGTCAAGCGGATATTCTGCTATATATATAGGCATACCGGTCTCACGGTTTATCAGCCGGTCGAGACCTCGCAACAATGCACTCCCACCGGACAGCGTTATACCATTTTCGATTATATCCGCTGAGAGTTCCGGCGGAGTTTCTTCGAGTGTGGCACGTATCGCATCTACTACCCTTGAAAGCGGTTCAACAAGTGCGTCACGGATTTCAGCGGAATTTATTATTATATTTTCCGGAAGACCGTTTAACAGATTACGTCCTTTAATCTCCATTGATGCCTCTTTTTCATGCGGAAATGCCGAACCTATTTCAAGTTTCATTTTTTCCGCCGTCGGTTCGCCGATCAGAAGATTATACTTCTTTTTTATATAGTTTATTATTGCATTATCAAACTCGTCACCGGCACACCGTATTGAACGTGATGCGACTATCCCACCCATTGAGATGACCGCCACTTCACTTGTACCGCCTCCGATATCCACAATCATACTTCCTGACGGTGAATTTGTCGGTAAACCTGCTCCGATTGCCGCCGCCATGGGTTCTTCAATTATAAGTACGTTGTTTTTGTTCGCACCGGCTTTCTGACACGCTTCACGTACCGCACGCCTTTCCACCGCCGTAACTCCTGACGGTACGCATATTATAACATTCGCTTTCGTGAAAATCGTACCTTTCAGTGCTTTCTTTATGAACTCCTGTAACATCGTTGTCGCTATATCAAAATCCGCTATTACGCCGTCTTTCAATGGCTTCACCGCTACTATCGAACCGGGTGTTCTGCCTATAATCTCCTTCGCTTCCTTGCCGACGTACCGGCACTTGTCCGTATGAGTATTCACCGCCACTACTGACGGTTCACGTATTATTATCCCCTTTCCCCTGAGATAAACCAATGTATTCGCAGTCCCTAAATCTATTCCAATATCTTTTGTAAACATTCCGCACTTCCCATCCTTTTGCATATCAGGTATTTTTTTATATTTTTAAACTCAACATTATTATTATATCACCAAAAACGAATACAGACAATAATTTTACAACAGAAATCCGGATTTATATAAAATTTGTTGAAACGTGAAAACAAAATAAACCGAATAAACAGAAAAACTGTAAAATTTTCTGAAAAAATCCGGTTTTTTGGTATATATTACGGAACGAGTTTAGGAGCTGTCTTGTAATAGGTGAAAATCGCAAGCATAATCATCATGAGCTGAGCGATATTTATAGTAAAACTGAATCCTATTGTAATTGTGAATATCGTAAAATTGAGAAGTGGTTTGTCTGCCGGAAATTCAAAGCCACCGGAAAATGAAAGCCATTCCAGTGATGTATTTACTGTTCTTTCCGCAATCAGTGAACCGAGTATTATACCACCTATCAGTAATAATGCTAAATACAGAATTTTTTTCATAATATTCTCCAGTCTGCGTATGGGCTTTTTATTTTATTCCGGAAGACCCGAAACCATCTGAACCCCTTACGGTTTCGGAAAGATTATCGCTGACTTCGATTTCCGGAATCAGAATTCTTGTTGGTATAAGCTGTGCTATTCTCATACCGTTCTCGACGGTAAAAGGCGATTTACCGTTATTTATAAGCGGTATAAACCACGCCCCTCTGTAATCGCTGTCGACTACTCCCACACAATTTGCAAGCGTTACGCCGTACTTCGTGGAAAGTCCGGAACGTGGATATATCAGTAATGCAACATCATTTTCATCGGGTTCTGCGGTCAAGCCGGTGGGAATCATTTTTATCTCACCAGCTCCGATAGTTACGGGATTGTCCAGGCACGCAAATATATCAAGCCCCGCACTTCCGGTGGTTGTCCTTACCGGTATTATCGCTTTCTCGTCAAGTTTTTTAAAAGTAATTTTCGTAAAATCACCCCTTTATCAATTAATAATTAAGAATGCATAATCAAGAATTATTTGTGCAATATGCTGTATCGGTCTATAAGAGAAAACACCACCGGTTACCGTCAATATGCACAAAAAAATGATATTTTTTCAGAAATAAAGTTTAAAGTATTAATTATAAATCATGAATTATGAATTAATCATATCCCTCTGTGATAAAGACCCCTCGTAATGTTTCCCGAAGGCTTCAGACCGGAAATAATGGATTCAGTCTGTTCGGGAGTTTCGTTGTCAAGCATGACCACTGCAAAAGATATACTTCTGAAACTTCCGGTTTTATCAAGCATATACAGACAGTCGGAATTGAGTATCTCCACGTAATCCGGCGAACACCTGACCCTGAATTTTCTGCCTGTACGGTCTTTAATATATCCTGTACATTTCTTACAGCCTGTTTCATTTTTTATCGGACAGTTCCGGGTAAGCATCAACGGCAATTTACCGTACGCAATCATACCCACAGGCAAATCCGTCCGGATATTGTTAATCTGTTGAAGTTTCGCCTCCGGTGAGATGATAATATCTTCAAGACCAAGGGTTTTCATATATTCCGCACTGAACGAGTTGAAAATATTCAGCGTAAAATTTCCGTGCAGTCTGAATCCGAGTTTTTTTCCTATCGCTATACAGTCGGGAGTATGACACATCAGACGGTCAAAACCGTATTTTTCCTTTATATTACGTAATCGGGAAATAATATCGTCCTCGTCGGTAATAAACCGTGGCGGTGAAAGTATTATTTTTTCCCTGTACTCCGAAAGTGCGGACAGAACCGTTCCGGAAAAACTCATAGCCGGACTGATTATCACATCCGCAGATTTTTTCAGTGCAATTTCCGCTTGCTGAATATTTGTACAGAATGTACGTATTCTTACTCTTCCCACCGGAGCAGGTTTTTCAGAAAATACCGGTTTGTAGCCCGTTACCGTTTTATGCGGAGTATTCCGGTAAATAATAAGTTCGGTAAGTTCTGCGATTACCTCACGACGGAGTGCGTTTAATTTTCCTGCGGATACCACAAGACCGTCTTCAATGTCAGCGGTGAGATTTCCGATACTATAAACCGTATCGCCTAATTTTGAAAGCTGTTTCTGAAGAGATTCCGTATCAGTCGGACGGTTTACCGCTTCTTCCGGTATTTCACCGCTTACTTTTGCCGTAATATCGTTACATTCCGCAATTATTTCAACCGGTTCGCCACGCCTGACGGTGACGTGAAAATTTACCGTATATATTTTGCGTTCATATCTGTATATTTTATGTACTTCCGGAATAAGTTCACGTGCAGAAATTACGTCATCTTTCTCACGTATGCCGAACATATTTTCACGCTTTCCGGTAAAATAACCATCAGTGAAACCGCTACGTGAAAAGATACCCTTCAGGAAATTCATATCAGGTTGATGACCTTCAAGAGCGTTCCGGAGTTCGTGGACAGCTGAAGCAACATATTCCGGACGTTTCATTCTGCCCTCAATCTTCAGGGAATCCACTTCCGGCAGAACGTCTGTACACGGAATAAGTGAAAGGTCTTTCAGCGATAAACCGGCAAAATTCCTGTTACCTGCCGACGTGAAAGGTAATCTGCAAGCCTGCCCGCAACATCCACGATTCGCCGACCGTGAACCCATTACCGCCGACATATAGCACTGTCCCGAAACCGACATACACAACGCACCATGTATGAAAATTTCCGTTTCTATACCGGTACGGGTTATTTTTTCTATAGTCTGCCCGTCAAGTTCCCGAGCCGGTACAATCCGTTGCCAGCCGAGTGATTTTAACATCTCCGCACCTGTTGCCGTATGTAACGACATCTGCGTTGAACCATGCAACACCGCATCAGGTACGCATTTCCTTATGAGTTCCGCACACCCCCAGTCCTGCACTATGTAAGCATCTATACCGTTTTTTGCGGAAAATTTTATGTATTCGCAGAAATCTTCCGCTTCGTCGTCGGAAATAATAGTATTCACGGCAAGATATATTTTCGCTCCGTATCGGTGGCACTCACGCACTGCAAACTTCAGGTCTTCGTAACTGAAATTCACCGCATTGTTACGGGCGGAAAACCGCTGACCTCCGACATATACAGCACCTGCTCCGGAACGTAAAGCAGTAGTTAAAGTCCCGATACTTCCGGCAGGTGCGAGAATTTCAACGTTCTTCATCAGAGTTTGTCACCAAGCTGTTTTAATTTTATCGCATTTTCAAGCTGTGCGTTTTTCGATTTCAGAACCTCTATTTCTTTAAGTGCGGAATCAAGTTCAATCCGTGATTTTCCGGCTTCGTCTACGTATTCTTTGGTCTGATTGCGTATGTTATCAAGATGCTGATTTGCTTTGTTGAGGTCATCTGCAAGACTTAGTGCCACCATTATAGTAGCGTCGTAAGGTGAGGAGCCACTTTTTGAATTGAGAATACCGTTTATTTTTGCTTCAAGAGCTCTTGCGAGTGCGAAAACATAGTTAGGTGATTCCGAAGTTTTCAGTTTATACTCCTTACCAAAAATGATTACTTTTACATCATTAAGCATTTTCAGTAGATTTTCCTTTCCTTTAGAATTTACATATTACATTATACAAC
The DNA here is from genome assembly GCA_029055625.1 of Ruminococcus sp. Classification (GTDB taxonomy): domain Bacteria; phylum Bacillota; class Clostridia; order Oscillospirales; family Ruminococcaceae; genus Ruminococcus. The sequence goes on from JAIDCY010000096.1 coordinate 22,199, forward strand.
ATTTTCTGACGTTTTGGAATACTTTTCACGGAAATTTTTCAATAGTGACGTTTAAGCCCGATGACTTTTCCGAGTATTTCCACTTCGTCAAGGATAATCGGTTTCATTGAATCGTTTTCTGGTTGTAAGCGGAACTTGTTCTGTTCCTTGAAGAAACGCTTTACCGTTGCCTCCTCATGATTTACCAGTGCAACAACTATATCGCCGTTTTCTGCGTAAGTTGTCTTACGTACTATGACTATATCGCCGTCAAATATACCGGCTTTAATCATACTTTCACCACGTATCCTGAGGGCGAAAAGTTCGTTAGGGTTTACGTCGGGTGCTTCAAAGCCAACGTATCCCGTAATGTCCTCAATAGCGGTTATCGGCAGACCTGCTGTGACAGTACCCATTACCGGCACGGAAGTTATGGAACTGTTCGGCAGTCTGAGCGAACGGTTTAAATTGGTTGCTTTTTCGATGTATCCGTGTGCAACCAGTCTCCTTACATAGTTCTGTGCGGTAGACGTTGATTTGAAACCCATAGCAGACGCTATTTCACGTACTGACGGCGATATTCCGTCACTGAGACGGCTTTTTATATAGTTGAATACAGCAATTTCTTTATCTTTTGACATAATTATTTCTCCTCTTCAGAAAGTTTTTTCAGTATCATTTTAGCGATTTTATAGGCATCGCCACAGCCTAACGTTATAACGAGGTCACCGGACTGTACATTTTCGCATACGTAATCACATACCTGTTGAAAATTGAAATATTTCCGTTCGTCCGTCCACTCAATGCCCTCATCCTGCGGAAACCATATACAATCCGGTATCTTTTCCGCAAGATGACGTGTATAAATCCCGAACGTATTTTTTTCCCGACTTCCGAAAATGTCGGTCAATACGGTTTTGTCCGGAATCTGTAGCACTCTTGCGAAATCTTCAAGTAAAATTTTAGTCCGTGAGAAAGTAAACGGCTGGAATATCGCCCACACGTGACTGAAACCCATACCCATGGCGGAAGTCAGGGTTGCTTCAAGTTCTGCGGGATGGTGTGCGTAATCGTCTACAACCGTAACGCCCTTTTCGTAACCGAGTTTTTCAAAACGTCGTTTCGCACCTCTGAAATCTTCAAGACCTTTCCGGCAGTCTTCCGGAGATATACCGAGTTCGTTTACCGCTACTACAGATGCCACCGCATTGAGTACGTTATGATTTCCGGCAACGTGAAGATTTATCGTAGTAAAAAGTTCGCCCTTACGGAAAATATCAAACTGTGTTTCAAGCCCGGAAATTTTCCTGATATTTCCGGCGTACCAGTCGTTACCGTCGGAAAGTCCGAAAGTTATTATTTTCCTGTCGAGACCCTCAACGGCTTTCATAGTGTTTTTATCGTCACCGTTTACTATCAGTACTTTTGAAGTTTTTTCCGCAAATTTCCTGAACGATTTTATCACGTTCTCCAGCGTACCGAAATAGTCGAGATGGTCGGCGTCAACGTTGAGTATTACCGATATATCCGGAGAGAGTTTCAGGAAATGGTCTTCAAACTCGCACGATTCGCAAACCATTACGTCGCTTTTTCCGGCTTTTCCGCTACCGTTTATACATGGTAATTTTCCGCCGATGTATGCTGATAAGTCTGTTCCGGCTGTATAAAGTATCTGCGTTATCATGGACGTTGTAGTAGTCTTGCCGTGTGTGCCGGAAACGCATACGGCGTTATCGTACCAGCCCGTGACTATTCCGAGCAGGTCAGCACGTTCAAGAACAGGCACGCCACTATGTCTCGCCGATACAAGCTCCGGATTATCCGCCATTATCGCTGAAGTGTGTACTATCAGGTCAGCACCCTCTATATTTTCCGCACGCTGTCCTATGAATACTTCTATACCCATTTTTCTTACGGCTTCGAGAGTTTCCGTTTCGTTGTTGTCAGAACCTGTAAGGAAATAGCCTTGTGAATGGAGTATCTGTGCGAGGGGGTACATACCCGAACCGCCTATCCCGATAAAGTGGATATGTTTCTTACCTTTTAAAATATTTTCGTTCAAAATCCATCACCTTTCAATTTTTTTTAATTAAATGAAAAAATCACTTGATTTTTCTGAAATTATACGTTATAATAGTAACAGGGATAAAAATTTTCCCGTTTTCTATCAAAATAAGGAGGTAAAAACCGTAATGGAAATCACAGATGTAAAGTTAAGGAAAATTATGTCTGAAGGCAGACTTAAAGCGGTCGTTTCCGTAACTATCGACGATATGCTTGCCGTACACGACATAAAGGTTGTGCAGGGCGACGAACGCCTGTTTGTTGCAATGCCGAGCCGTAAGGACGAAAACGGTGTATTCCGTGACATTGTCCACCCGATTTCTTCCGCTTCAAGAAAAATCTTTGAAGATGTGATTCTCGAAGCGTACAGCAAACAGCTTGCAATGCTTGAAGCTGAAAAAGAAGCTGTACCGGAAGAAGTTACAGAAGAATAATTCCCCCTACGAAGTCTGCCCTTACCGGCAGACTTTTTTTCATATACCTAAAATACGTGCGGTTTTCAGGATTGCTATCTGAGTTTTTGCATCTTTTATAGTACCGTCCATGACCATTTCAACCGCTTGTGTAAGTGGTATTTTTTCAATGTCAAGAAATTCGTCATCGTCAAGATGTTGTTTGTCAGGTTGCAGACCTTTTGCAAGGTATACGTGTATTCTCTCCGTATTATATGCCGGTGTGGGATATATTTCACCAAGATATATATATTCCGTACACGTATAGCCGGTCTCCTCGACGAGTTCACGCCTACCGCAATCGTAATGACTTTCTCCTTTTTCGAGTTTTCCGGCGGGAATTTCCGTTGTGACCTCCCGGAACGGATAGCGGAACTGTCTGACCATGAATATTTCGTTATCCTCCGTTAACGGAATTACACATACACCACCGGAATGTAACAATACGTCACGTATAGCAGTTACGCCGTTTTCGAGTTCTGCGGTATCGTGTATGATAGTAAAAATGCGTCCCTCGTATACCGTATCACTGGTGATGGTTTTTTCCTGTAAGTGCATAGTTTATCACCTCCTTGTATTAATTTTTTCCGTTATTCATGAGAGTGTCGCAATAATCGTCATGTGCCTGAATCGTGTGATATGCGTTATAGTCGTAACTATGTGTTATATTATATTCCTTAACGTATTTCTTACGGCATACAATTATATACACGGCAAGTATTAATATTCCTGTAATACTTATAATAGTACCGGCAGTCAGGAACGGCGTTCTGTAACGGAATACTATTTCATTATATCCGGTATCAGCTTTTACTGCCATGAAGCCATACGAAACATTTTCAACATCTACCGGCTGACCGTTTACTTCTGCTGACCAGCCTTTACTATACGGTACGCTATAGAATACGAGTTCGGGCTTGTCAAGGGTTATTTCCGATACGAAACCTTTTGAATCGTAACTGAACGTATCACCGGAATTTATCTGACGTTTAATGCATAAGTCGTCATAATCAGATTTGCCAAGCGACGTCACTTCTGAAACATCCGTTTCATTGAGAATATCCGAATATTTTTCTGCCTGCTCCTCGTCGAGTACTATGGAGTGGAGAAGGGTTTTCTCACGGACGGAAGCGGATTCTTCTGTGAGTTCGTCTTTTGTTATGAAACTGTCAAAAGCCATACCCATAGGGATATATAACTTGTTTTCGTATATATCGAAGTAGTCATTATCCCCGACGAGTTCAAAGCCTGGCAAATCTTCCGGAATATTCGTATCTTCATCAATGCTGTCCTTGTACTGATAGTAATACTTTACGGAAAACAGACCTCTTAGGGTATAATGTTTCCTGTCCGCACGTGATGCAACATCACGCTGTACGTCCACTTCCGGATAAAAATTCATTATCGAACTTTCCACCACACTCTGAAACGCCCTCATGTTAGGCAGACCCCATATCATGGAATAATTGTCACGGTCTTCAGATATGTCTATCCGGAAAAAATTGTCTTCGGAAACTTTTTCGTATACGGTATCACTGCCCTTTATTGCGGAATTTATATAATCCTTTGCGGTATTCCGTGATAACGCACCGTATATTACTGCCGTAAGTACGCATATTACCGAAGCTCCGGCGGTACAGTATACCGCAAGTTTTTTATACGGAAACTTTTTCTTTTTCCTGTAGAAAATGTATCCGGTGACTATAAGAAATACTATCGCTATTGCAAGAGTAAGAACAAAGTAAAGAATATCCCGTGGCATGGTAAAGAATGAAATCTTATCGTTTTTCTTTTCCGGAATACAAGCGATAAGTCCGTATGCCGTAAGCATTACCGCACATATTTTTATTGCCGGTATCACGTCAACATCTTTTTCGTCGATAGTACGGGCGGTCATGAGTGAAAAAATGAGTATCGGCATATAGTACCACCTAGCATAATACGAGGCGTTCAGCATATAGAACGCACTGTTAAGAATTGGTATAAATGCACATATTATACATAATACGGAAATTTTTACCGTCCAGTGTTTTTTATGATTCCGGAAAAAAGTTATAACGCCTACCATAGAGAATAACGGCAGATACCCACCGATAGATGACCATTTAGCATTATCGGAGTTAAACAGATTAGGTCTTGCGGGTACGTCAACCGGCATGAAGAACGTCTGTATAATCCTTGCAAGACGTGTCTTATCGCTGTAAAGTACTACGGACTGTCCGAAGAGATGCTCATTTACACGATAGTTACCCATTATCGCAATCGCAGTAGGTAAAAGTATTACACCGGCTATCATAGTACCGGCTACCGCCTCGATACACAGCAACCAGAACTTCCGCCACGACGTATTGAAATCCGTACACTTCATCCGGAAAAGATAGTATACTATTAAAAATATTACCTGTCCTGTAAAGAAGTAATAGTTGATAAACGCCATAAGTGCAACCGTCAGGGCAAAAAAACCTTTTTTATTGTTGTTTATGTTTTCTTCCATAGCTAAGAGCATTAACGGAAAAAATGCTGTCACATCCTGAAAGTGATTGAAGAAGATGTTGTATACCTGAAATCCGGAAAAGGCGTATAACATCGCTCCGATAAGTGCGGATTCCCTGCACCGTACGAACTTCCGTATATATGCGTATGCTGTCAGCGAGGCGACCCCATGTTTAAGAGCCAGCAGAAACGGTAATGACAGCGTTACAAGCGAACGTGGAAGCATAGTCGATAACCAGAAAAACGGACTTCCTATCAGATAGAAAGAGTATGATGTCAATAAGTCCGACCCTAAATCTGTATACCAGTTCCACCCGAACTGTCCGTTACGTACCGCATCATTAGCGAGGTTATAAAATGGTATCTGCTGTGCGTTGAAATCGCCGTAGTAGATAAAGTAACCACCGTCCGCAATCATGACCGGTATGACCGATACGAGCAGGCACACAAAACCCATCAAAAACGCCGTAAGATATTTTTCTTCCGTATGACGTGAAAAAACGTCTTTTTTCAGTGACATTTCAATATTTCCTCCGATACTGGAAATTTTAACATAAACTAATTATAACATATCCTTCTCAAAAAAAAAAGTACTTTTTTCAAAAATTTTGATAAGGATTAAATAAAAATATAAAAATTATGTGGTAATCTTTCGGGATTTGTGGTATAATAAGTATTACGCATAAAAAACATACACGAAAGGATTGTATAGAATGTCAGTTTATCTTGATAACGCTTCGACTACTGAACCATGTCCGGAATCGGTATCGGCGGTAGTAAAGGCGTTGACGGGAAATTATGGTAATCCGTCGTCACTGCACCGTATCGGACTTGATGCACAGCTTGTAGTCGATAAGGCACGTAAAATAATAGCCGGTTCGATAGGTGCGGATGTCGGGGAGATATATTTTACCTCCGGAGCGACGGAAAGTAATAATCTTGCATTGCGTGGAGTAATGGGAGCATACGGAAAACGCAGGAATAAAATAATTATTTCCGCTGTCGAACACGCTTCAATAGAAGAGACGGTATCCGCACTTGAAAAGCAGGGATTTGTAGCCGTCCGGATAAGTCCACGTAAAGACGGAAATTTTTACATAGAAGATTTCGTCAGTGCCTGTGACGATAAAACCTGTATTATCAGTGTAATGTACGTCAATAATGAAACCGGTCATATACTACCGGTTGCGGATATTTTCAAGGCTGTAAAAAAACGTTATCCGGAAATAATCACACATTGCGATTGCGTACAGGCATATATGAAGATATCGGTAAACGTAAGGAAGTTAAACGCCGATATGATTTCATTGAGTGGGCATAAAATCCATGCGGTAAAAGGTACGGGAGCTTTATATATTAAAAAGGGCGTACGGATAGTACCGATTATCACCGGCGGACATCAGGAAAAAGGTATACGCTCCGGTACGGAATCTGTACCGCTTATTTCCGCATTCGGTGTGGCTGTGGAAAAATATTCCCATACGATAAATCAACGCTTTGAAAAAGTTTCCGGACTTAAGAAGTATTTACTGGAAAAATTATCGGACATTGACGGAATATCAATGAATTCACCGGAAAATGCATCGCCGTATATAGTAAATATTTCCGCCGGTAAGCGTTCGGAAATAATGTTGCACTTCATGGAACAGCAGGATATATATATTTCAAGCGGTTCTGCCTGCTCAAAAGGTCAGCAGAGCGGAGTGTTAGGACAGTTCGGTATTACCGGCAAATCCGCCGACAGTGCATTACGCATAAGCATGACAGCAGATACCACTACCGAAGAACTAGATTTATTTGTTGAAGTTCTCCGTGAGGGTATGGAAAAAATAAGAAACTGAAAGGATTTTGTTATCATGAAAGAAATAGTACTTGTAAAATATGGTGAAATGGTTCTTAAGGGACTGAATAAGAAGTCGTTTGAAGATATGCTGACGAAAAATATAAAACGTCGCCTTAAGAGTTTAGGACGCTTTAAGATTACGTCGGCACAGTCGACTACATATATAACACCTCTTGATGATGATATAGATTTAGACGAGGTGACGGAACGTGTAGGGAAAATTTTCGGTATATCCGCACTGTGCAGGGCTTGCATATGTGAAAAGGATTTCAGCGATATAACAGAAAAAAGTCTTGAATATCTTGACGACGTTCTTAGTAATGCAAAAACCTTTAAGGTAAATGCTAAGCGTTCAGATAAGGCTTTCCGTATGAAATCGCCGGAAATATGTGCGGAACTCGGCGGAATACTCCTTGAAAAATTTCCGCACCTGACAGTAGATGTAAAAAATCCGGAAATTACGGTAACGGTAGAAGTACGTGATACCAATGCATACGTACACGCAGGAAGCATTAAGGGAGCAGGTGGTTTGCCAGTAGGTTCAAGCGGTAAGGCAATGTTATTACTTTCCGGCGGTATAGACAGTCCTGTTGCGGGATACATGATGGCGAAAAGAGGCGTACACATTTCCGCCATACATTACGTAAGCCCTCCGTACACTTCCGACCGTGCATTAATGAAAGTGGAAACGTTATGCGAAAAATTAACTGATTATTGCGGTGGTATAGCGTTTTTCTGCGTACCGTTCACGGAGATACAGGAGGCTATAAAAGATAACTGTAAGGAAGAGTTTTTCACAATAATAATGCGACGTATCATGATGGAAATCGCACAGAGAATCTGCGAAAAAGAAAAATGTCAGGCACTCATTACCGGTGAGAGCGTCGGACAGGTTGCCAGTCAGACTATGTCAGCTATCGCCTGTACGGATGCGGTGTGCAGAATACCGGTATTCCGTCCGCTCGTTGGCATGGACAAGACGGAAATTATAGAAATCGCCCGGAAAATTGATACTTTTGAAACTTCCGTACTACCGTATGAAGATTGCTGTACGGTTTTCACACCACGTCATCCGAAAGTAAAACCACATCTTGCTGACGTTGAAAAGGTGCAGAACTCTTTTGATTTTGAACCACTCATACAGAAAGCCGTTGAAAATACGGTACTTAAAACTTTCAATTATTCGGAATAAGTGTTCATAATGTGTGCAATATGTGATAATAAACCGGCTTGTGAATACTGCTTTTGTATAAATTCAACAAAAAACACATATCCGGTAATACTCGAATGGTTATTGTACTGAATGTTATTTCAATAATCTTGACAAGACAGGTTAAACTGCAGTAAAATATATATTAACAATACATCTATAGCCGGTGGAGGTTTAATGGCTGATGAAAGATAATTTTAATGATATTACACCCGACGATACCCAGGATAAAAATGACAGACTTAATGAAATTCTTAATTCGGTAGACAGTAAGCTCAAACCGGAAAATCATTCTTTCATGTGGGAAGACCAGATAAACTCTGTTCTCGAAAAACGCACGCACTCTGCGGATATCGAGGATATACTTAATAGTATCCCGAAAGAACCGCAGAAATCAGAACCGGTAGTCAGAAAAGTTCCGGAAAAAACAGTCACACAGAATGATGACCCCGAAGAACTCGTAAAACAGATTACGGTAGGGAAAAAAGTCACTGAACTAAGTCAGCAGAAAAAAACACCAGGTGAAGAACCGG
>JAIDCY010000097.1 GCA_029055625.1 Ruminococcus sp.
CTGAATTTGTCGCTGAATTTCCGGTCAATTTTGACGTCGGAAAATTAGATGTCAGTCAAATAAGCGACTGTTTACCTGAATTTGTCGCTGGAATTCCTGTCAATTTTGACGTTGGAAGATTAGACGTCAATCAAATAAACGACGTTTTTTCAGAATTTGTTGCGAAAATTCAGACAGAATTTGACATCGAAATAAAAATAGACACAAGTCAATTAAATGACATTCAATCAATTTCATTTCCTCGGGTCACATCGGATTATGAAACATCTGAATACATTGTCAGGTCTGATTTTCCTCGATATTATGCGGAAAATTCCAATTCAACGACTGTTGAAAATCTCAACATAACGCTTGAAAACGGCTTCCGTCTTTCTTCAGACTACGACACCGAAAAATTCATAAATGCCGTTGCCGAACGTCTACAAACACGGCAAATCAGGATACGCAGAGGCACGGGAGGGGTGCAGTTTTGAGGTCAAAGGACTGGTTTAAAATTAACGGAATTTCAAGTTATACGGTGGAAATTTACGTTGACACGCCATCAGTTCCGCCTATGGCTCAGCAATACTATACAACGTATCAAACAAATTTTGATGAAAACAGTACTTATTCTGATAATATATTTGATGATATAACATATTCTATCACATTTTATACTTTTTATAAAGATTTTGATAATACCGATATTTATTCATTCCTCGCTGATGCACAAACACTTGAAATAAGCCGTTTACCCCGATATTACTACAAAATCCGGCAGTTATCCCTTGATAATCCGGAAAATGTTTTCCGGGGTGAAAAAATCCGTTACAAACTGAATTTCCGACTAGCTCCGTTCCGATATTTTACCGAAAATCCGGCAATTTCCGTACTTAATGGCTCTGTGATTTCCAATAACGGAACACGATACAGCAAGCCCACACTCCGCATCGTCGGAACTGGTGACATTTCCGTAAATGTAAATGATTTGACTTTTGAGGTAAAAGGACTTTCTGAAAATCAGGAAATAATTATTGATTCATCAAAATTTATAACTTATTCCGGAAACGAACTTTTTCACAATCGAACCACCGGAAAATATCCACTTCTGGCAGTCGGCGAGAACGTCATTTCATGGAGTGGAAACGTAAAAAACGTCGAAATATCGAAGAATGAGAGGTGCTATTGATGACCGGAACCGGCAAGCAAAATGACCCATACGTCGTCGACAATTGGACGGATTATCAGAAGATTTACGGTAAATCGGTATATATTGAGTGGGACAATAATTTTAAAAATAAAGTTATTGATTTTGATAAAATCCAACCGAACGGCTTTACAACACAGATTAAATTTTCAAGATATACAAAATTTAACGGTTGGAAGTTCACAAATTTGTACATAATTCATCAAAGCCCTTTGAGTTTTGGCGATGCCGGCGGAGTTCTCGACGGCTTTATTCTGGAAAATTTTTACTGGATTATGCCGGAGACTATTTTAGAATGTACGTTGTTGACGTTTGAACAACTGTACAGTAGCATCTCGACTATGAAAAACTGCGTAATATCGGGAAAAATCGAAAGTCAAGGGGAGTGCAGGCTTACGAACGCACATATTTGTGAGAGTTCCGCAAATATCGGCGTAAATTCGGCAAAATTCACGCTTACAAATCGTAATGTGCGGAATTCTGACATAATTCTTGATGCCACCGGTCAGAGCGTGAACCTGACATCAGAAAATATTCTGAACAGTCGGATTTCCGGCAAAATAACGGCAGAAAACCCGATAATATGCGGAAATTCCGCCTCCGGCTACAACGTTTTTGATGTCGTTTCAAATCAGCCGGCGGAGTACGTCGGACGGGGAATAATGGTCTATAATTCGGACAAAATGACCGCTTCGGGTACGGGACATCATATAGCCTGCACAACTGAACAAATTATCAATCCCGAACATCTGAACTCTATCAGATTTCCTATAGGAGTTGATTAGAATTTTAAACTTCACACAGGGTGGCGTCAATATGTCGGGAGAATACGACAGCAAGACGTCATTGCGTACCGATTTTGTCGAAATACCGGCAGGAACTCAGAAGATACAAGGTATTCCGGAATTTGTAAAAAAAACTTACGATAAAAACACAAGAAATTTTTTATACTCAGAGTATAACGGAACGACGGCGTGTACTGCCTGTCTTTTCGACGCTCAACACGCATTTATTTCCAGTTTTTCGGCAAAAAACGGCGTTGACATCTCGGCTTATCCGTGGGCAGAATATGTACGGTTTACGGTGTCTGCCGGAAACATTACGATATATCCTGATGAAAGCCTTGAAACGTCAAATTATTACTATTTTTTGAAAAATTTTGATTTTTCCGTAGACGTTCTTTTATGGTATCTCGACGAAAAACAAAGAATTTTCAACAAAAAAAGTCCGGCTGTACCGTCAAAAACTATGAAAAATCCCTATCCGTCGGCACTCTGGAGAGTGGACGGATACAGTCCGAATACGCCACGACATCTACTTTTTCCCAGTTCTAAGCCATTTGTGCGAGCGGTCAAACAAGCGGATTACATAACGGTCTACTCGCTCCATACCGAACAGCAAAATTTTGATAATAACGGTCTCGCAGTCCTGAACCCGATTTCATGCACGGTCACGGAAAATTTTAACGCCGATTGGAGCGTAACCCTCGAACATCCCCGTGACGATACGGGAAAATGGCTATATTTGGTAGAATTTAATATTCTGAAAGTGCTTGGTCAACTTTTTATAATCCGTACGGTGACATACACACACTCGACGGTGACAGTTTTTGCAGAACATATATTCTATCAACTCAATGACTGCTGGATTTATCACGGAGCTGACATTATAGGAAAGAATGGAGCGGAAATTTTACGTAATATCCTTGCAAACTCGACTTTTAACCCACGACCTGAAGATGCAGTTTATCGCTTTGAAGCAGGTTCTGATCTGACCGCTGAGAATACGGGTGTCAATATGGAGTTAGTAGCTACTAATAAGTGGCAGGACCTCCGCAATGGTACTACTCCGCTTGAAATGATTCTTGGTTCTGATGGATTTGCTGCTAACTTCGGGGGCGATTTGTACCGAAATAACTTCTATTTCTCGCTTAACGAACACATGGAAAATCATTTAGAAAATTCTTTTGACATAAGAATCGGGCTGAATCTTAAAAAAATAAGCAAAAAAACGGAGACGTCGGCGTTATGCACGCACTATACGGTTTTTGACCGTTTCGGGTCATGGTTCAGCGTGTTCTGGGCTATAAATAGCGGTATTCCGCATCATATCGTACGTTCTCAGATTGTCGATTTCGGCGAAAATTACACGGAAACTGACATGAAACTACTTGAACATGAAGCCAGAAAATATTTTGGTCAGAATATGCAACCGCAGATTTCATACGAGGTTGACCTTCAGGATTTACGGAATAATCCCGATTTTTCGGAGTTTTCCAATAATCCGAGGTACAAGGTAGGCGATAGGGGGCGCATATTCGACGAAGAGTTAAATATTTCTGTCGATGCACATATTACGCATACGGTAAAAGACGGTATATCCGGACAAACTCTTGAAATCGGGTTCAGTAGTACCGGTGGTTTCGGAAACATGGGAACATCTCACGGTAACTGAAAAGTTTTATACATTTTGTATAATTTAGGAGTGATTTTTATTAAAAGTTTTATCCCTTGGATTGGTGGAAAAAATCTTCTCGCAAAAAAAATAATTCCAATGTTTCCTGACAGTTTTCAGCGATATATCGAGGTTTTCGGAGGTGGGGCAGCTGTACTTTTCCATCGTGAACGTCACGCCAAAACGGAAATTTATAATGACCTCGACAACGGACTTGTCAACCTGTTCAGATGTGCAAAATTTCACCGGACAGAACTTCAACGTGAAATTTCCGGTTATTTTAATTCACGTCAATTTTTTGGCGAATTAAAGGCAAAAATGGAACTTCCGGGGCTTACCGATATTCAACGGGCGGCGATATTTTTTGTCGTGGCTCGTCTCAGTTTCGGGGCGAATATGCGAACTTTCGGCGGTCAACCTCGTACCCTCTCGGCTGACTGTCTGGAGCTCGTGGAAAAACGACTTGAAAACGTTGTGATTGAAAATCTTGACTTCGGCGAACTGATTAAAAAATATGACACTAATGATTCATTGTTTTATTGTGATCCCCCCTATATCAGCACGGAGCGTTACTATGATAAACGATTCGCACCGGAAGACCATTTACGATTAAAGGCTATTTTAAGCCAAATTCAAGGACGTTTCATTTTATCCTACAACGACAGCGAAAATATCCGTGAACTCTACCGGGACTTCAAAATAGTTCCCGTCCGTCGTCAGAACAACCTTTCCGACGGCTTTTATAAAGAGCTGATTATTAAAAATTTCTAACTTCTTGTGTGGTATACACACATTTTTTGTAAATATCTTCCAAAAGTTTGGTGGTATGTGTGAATTGATTTTTTCCGCAAAGTGTAGTATAGTGTGTGTACGGACAAGTTAAATAACGTCGAATGCATAACAATGATGATCATATGTTATATTTTAAGTCTGAATCTTTCAACTGAATTATAACGTCGTATTATTATAATAGTAATTTTAATATATTCTATTACATATTATAGCATTAATATACTACAAATTGATTATTTCCCGACAGGTTATCAGCTAAAAATTCGTCATTTTACACAAAAAGTCCGCAGTGTATCTTTCATGAAAGTGTCATCCCACTACCTCAATTTTATACAAAATGTATATTTTCACTTTGATTAACGCCTCTTTTCTCTTGTCCGTAATATTTTTTAACGAAAAGGAGCAAATACTAATGGAAAGTTATAAACTTTTTATTCAGGGGCAATCCGCCAAATGTGCGGAAATCGCTTCTGAACTCTACGCCGGCGGTATAAAAGCGGTAATGATTGCCGATTTACCGCAGGAAATCACCGCTGAACCGTGCGCCGTAATCATCGACAACTCAAACGACAAAAATTCTGACAAACTCTCCCTCGACATCGCAGAAACAACGAAGGTCTTTGTACTGACTAACGCCGAAAATTCCCCGATTTCTGACGAAAACGGCGTGACGTACATTCCGGTGAACACGCATACTCGGAGCATCGTTACCTATGTTAGAAACAGCATCGGGGCGGTCGCCAACCTCAGAAAGACTATCGCCCGATTTCTTATGAAAATGGGCGTTCTCGCCCACCTCAAGGGCTTTCAATATCTCGTGGAGGCGGTGCTTCTTCTCATCGAAAATCCGCTATTTATCGGTCGTTTTAAGGTCGACGTCTACCCGAAAATCGCCAAAAAAATGAATACGTCAGACATCGCCGTTGAACGCAATATCAGAACGTTAATTCTTAAAACTTATGAAAGCCATGAAGTCGGATATTTCAACAAATATTTTAACTATTCTGTCCAGAATCCCTCTAACACCGAGTTCATTATATGGTGTGCGGAGAAAATCAAAGCAGATATTCTCTGATTTTTAGTAAATTTAAACAAAAAAATCAAATTTTCCACCTCCGGCACTTCGGAGGTGTTTTTTATATTACAATAGTATACCTCAAAAATTTTTTGAAAAAATTTTCCGAAACCTCTTGACAAATCGTTTTTTTTGTGATATAATGATTAAAAATATAGTAGGCGGAATATGGGCAGTTCCGGTTTACTCGTTGCATAAATCACTTCGGGCGGTTTTTTATGCAATCTGTTACATAAAGTTTACAATTTGTTCATCTTTTCAGGTGTACATTCACTTGACTTGCAGAAAAATTTATGTTATAATGTCTTTATACAAAAATTTTGTAAAATCCTGTATAAAGGAGATTGAAAAAAATGATTTACTCACATGAAGTAGAAGAAATGTGTCCTGTTAAGCAGGGCGTAGCTCATGGTGCTGCTCCGATTCCGGAAGAGGCTAAATGGGTAAAAGCTAAGGAAATAAAGGACATTTCCGGCTTTACTCATGGTATCGGCTGGTGTGCACCACAACAGGGTACGTGCAAACTCACCCTGAACGTCAAGGAAGGCGTTATTCAGGAATGTCTTGTTGAGACTATCGGATGTTCCGGTATGACCCATTCTGCCGCTATGGCAGCCGAAATTCTCCCCGGTCGTACCGTCCTTGAAGCTCTCAATACTGACCTTGTCTGTGACGCTATCAATACCGCTATGCGTGAACTTTTCCTCCAGATTGTCTATGGACGCTCTCAAAGTGCGTTCTCTGAGGGTGGTCTTGTTATCGGTGCAGGTCTCGAAGACCTCGGAAAAGGTCTCCGCTCACAAATCGGTACAATGTACGGAACTCTCGCTAAAGGTCCTCGCTATCTTGAAATGACTGACGGTTATGTAACCGGCATCGCTCTCAACGAAGACAACGAAATTATTGGCTATCAGTTCGTTAATTTCGGCAAAATGATGGACTTTATCAAGTCCGGAGATGACGCTAACACGGCTTTTGAAAAGGCTAAAGGTCAGTATGGACGTGTTGCTGATGCTGTCAAAATCGTTGACCCACGTAAAGAATAAGGAGGACTTTTAAAATGGCTTTATTTGAATCATATGAGAGAAGAGAAAAGCAGATTTTAGCTGTTCTCGAACAGTACGGGGTTTCTTCAATCGAAGAATGCGCCGATATTTGCAAAGAAAAAGGTCTTGACATCTATAAGCTCGTTGAGGGTATCCAGCCTATCTGCTTTGAAAATGCTAAATGGGCTTATACTGTCGGCTGTGCTATCGCAATAAAAAAGGGTTGTACTCGTGCCGCTGATGCCGCAGCTGCTATCGGTGAGGGCTTACAGGCTTTCTGTATTCCTGGTTCTGTCGCAGACCAGAGAAAAGTTGGTCTCGGACACGGTAACCTTGGAAAAATGCTTTTAGAAGAAGATACCGAATGTTTCGCATTCCTTGCCGGTCACGAATCTTTCGCCGCCGCTGAAGGTGCTATCGGTATTGCAGAAAAGGCTAACAAGGTGCGTCAGAAACCGCTTCGTGTTATTCTTAACGGTCTTGGCAAGGACGCCGCTCAGATTATCGCAAGAATTAACGGCTTTACATACGTTGAAACTGAAATGGACTATCACACCGGTGAGGTAAAAGAAGTGTTCCGCAAGGCTTATTCTGACGGTCTCCGTGCAAAAGTAAATTGTTACGGTGCTAATGATGTTACAGAGGGCGTAGCTATCATGTGGAAAGAAAATGTTGACGTCTCCATTACCGGTAACTCTACTAATCCGACTCGTTTTCAGCATCCGGTAGCTGGTACTTATAAGAAAGAACGTACTGACGCCGGAAAGAAGTATTTTTCCGTTGCTTCCGGCGGTGGTACTGGTCGTACTCTGCACCCTGATAATATGGCTGCTGGTCCTGCATCTTACGGTATGACCGACACAATGGGTCGTATGCACTCCGACGCACAGTTTGCCGGTTCTTCTTCAGTACCTGCCCACGTTGAAATGATGGGTCTTATTGGTATGGGTAATAATCCTATGGTCGGTGCAACAGTTGCTTGTGCGGTTGCAGTCGAAGAGGCTATGAAATAATACAGATAGTATAAAAACAGGGTTCACCTTTACCGGTGAACTCTTTTTTTGCGTACAAAAATTTAAGAAATTCATAAGATTTTCAGTGGGACAATATAAGATTTTACGTTTATAATATTATCAAAAGGAGGTGCAAAATGGATAATTCTGAAAATGCGTCAATTCTGGTTGTCGACGACGACCACTACATTGTAAACGCAATCGCCCGACTGCTCGAGAAAGAGGGCTACCGGATTTTCAAGGCTTACAACGGTTTTGAGGCTATAGATAGCCTTGTTTCAAATAATATTCAGCTGATTCTGATTGATGTTATGATGCCGAAACTCGACGGACTTTCCGCCATGATGAAAATAAGAACGACCCGAAACATCCCTATCATCATACTTTCGGCGAAATCCGAGGACAGCGATAAAATTTTAGGGCTTTCGATGGGGGCGGATGACTACATCACGAAGCCGTATAATCCGCTTGAGCTGGTCGCACGGGTCAAATCGAACCTCCGGCGTTATCTGATGCTGGGTTCTGCCGACAGCAAACCGGATACGGACATAAAAATTGGCGGTCTGACCCTGGACACATCCGCACGTCAGCTATTTGTCGACGGCGAACCGGTCCGCCTGACCGCTACGGAATACAAAATCACCGAATTACTCATGAAAAATGCGGGGCGGGTATTTTCGGCAGAAGAAATTTATTCGAGAATCTGGAACGAAGATTCGTTTTCCGTCGAAAACACGGTAATGGTGCATATACGACATATCCGTGAAAAAATTGAAATCAACCCCAGCGATCCCCGATATTTAAAAGTTGTCTGGGGAATCGGCTACAAAATCGAAAAAGACAGGAGGTAATTTTTGTGCAAATCAGAGAATTTTTACATCAAAAAGTAACAAGAATTGTCGCTTTTATCAGTGCGAGTGTGATATTTGCGGTCTGTATCGGATTCTGCATAAACAGATATATTTCAACGTCAATATATTTAAATAGCGTTACATCAAATCAGACCGATAATTATCAGTTCTCAGAAGAGCGTCAGGAACTTTTTTCCGAACTGTGGGTTATCGGCACTATGTATCTTCGCAATCTCGACAGCAACGGAAAATTTACCGGTTCTAAGGCATTGGAGAAATCAACAAAAAATACGTTGCGTGAACTGGGTCTTATGGACGAAAACGACAAAATCACGATAAATTCCGGCGATAAATTCCGCTATTTCGTCACCTGGAACGATAATTCAATATCTTCAGATAAAGATATTGACGACGATATAAATTATTTTACCGAATATTGCGACATCTATAATAAAGGTTCATATAATATCGGGAGTGGATATATTTATTCCTCATACTATCCTTCGTTTAACTGGTACGAGTCGGATTACGGCATGACCTATTACGATTTTCCGCATGAAATAGCCGGAAAACAAGCCTCAGCGGTCTACAGTTACGACACGTCAAAGCTGGATTATTCACTCGACGCCCTGAATGTTAAAATTTATGACAAACCCGACGGTACGCCTGCCGTTTTCGATTTGAACGAGGCGAAAATAGGAACAAAAATTGAAAATTACGGATACTATGGCGATGATGTGGAATATGCGGTTTTGCCACCTATTCCGGCGACAGTATCTGACGACTTCAATTATCAGAACTACTATTTATATTTCGACTCGGAAAATCAGACATGGGCAAAAATAAAAAAATCGCCGGTATGGAAAGGTGACGTTTCAAGGCTTAAAATAGGCATAAAACCGGTTGACGACATAATTAATAACATGGTTTTCATGAAAAACATCAGCGAAAATGAAGAAGTTAATTTTTATAATTATATCGCTGAATTTATACCATTTGTAATATTTTCACTGCTCCTGATGCTGTTTTTCGTCGTCACAAGCGGTCACGTATCAACAGCGACAAAGTCCATCACCGCCGACGATTACGAAAATAAAACATACGGTCTTTCCCCACCGGATAAATTATGGGTGGAGTTAGTACTTGCTATCAGTGGTGTTGCGGTGCTAATCGCTATGCTTTTTGTACAGGAAATAGACGAGGCAAGCAGTATGTCAGCCGACCTTTTTGCCGATAAATCGACAATTCCGGCTATTTTATGGGCTTCCGTAATTACTGTATGTTTCGACGTTCTGGTACTTTCCGTCAACACTATTATTAAAAGATTTAAATTGAAATGTTTCTATCAGACTACTTTCATCAGACATATTATAAATATTTTAATTAAAATTTTCCGGAAATTCAATAAAAATATACAGTCAGTAATAAAAACGTTATCAGATTTCCGAATTTCTAAGGAAATGGCAGATTCTGAAGTCATCGCCAAAAGGTTTTTTATACGTCTGGGACTACTCGCCGGTGGAATTCTCGGCACTTTTATATTAAATATAGACAAAATTTTTATATTTCTGTTATGTGCAATATATGTATATCTTTCATTTAAAGATATTGTTTCACTCGTTCAACTTTCACGACAAATAAATGACATCTACAACGGCAACTACTCCGATACTCAGATAGCCCAAAATTCCCCTGTTTTTAGCCTTTCTCAGAAACTTAACAACATCTCCGCCGGCATTCAGAACGCCGTTGATAAAAAAATTCAGTCGGAAAAAATGAAAATCGACCTCGTAACAAACGTCTCACATGACCTCAAAACGCCGTTAACGTCGATAATAAGTTATATTAATTTACTATCAATGGAAAATGATTTGTCACCGGTAGCCCGTGATTATGTACAAATTCTTGAAAAAAAGTCTGCCCGACTTAGTGAAATTGTCGCCGATGTCTTCGATATCGCAAAGGCAACAAGTCGCACTGATATTAATTTTGAAATGATTGACGCCACAATATTATTAGAACAGGTTCTCGCCGATATGACCGACGATATCGAAGCTTCCGGGCGTGACATCAGAAAGTCGATTTGTGCCGATTCTACGCCGATTTTCGCCGATGGAAACCGTCTTTACAGAGTTATACAGAATGTAATAAACAATGCTCTCAAGTACTCGCTCGAAAATACGAGAATTTATATTATACTAAATGTATATTCCGGCGACGTCGTAATTACCGTGAAAAACATCTCATCGTATGAAATCAAGTACACCCCCGAGGAACTCACCGAACGTTTCACTCGTGGGGACGAATCCAGAACCACCGAGGGAAGCGGTTTAGGGCTATCTATAGCCAAAAGTTTCACCGAAGCCTGCAACGGAAAATTTGAAATTAACATTGATGGCGACGTTTTCACAGCAAAAATTCAGCTCCCCATCACAAAAGAAATGCCGGATTAATCCGGCATTTCTTTTAATTTATTCACTGAAATTTTACAAAAAATCCCGCACATCTCCTATAACTCAAACGTCAAACTATACAGAAACCTACAAAGGAGGATTTTTTATGAAATCGAAAAAATTTCTGACCGCTCTTGCTTGTCTGTGTGTGTCATCGTCGATTTGTGGCTATATTCCGACGTTTTCCGTAAAAACTCAGGCATCGGAGGAAGTCGTTCAACCTCAGATTTATGACGTATTTATGTATAAAAATTTAGGAAATTATGTACAAATTACAGCAGTTTCTACAATGGCTACCGGAAAAGTTGTCGTTCCGGCAGAAATTGACGGTCTGCCCGTTCAGGTAATCGGTGAACATGCATTCGCTTCTACTCAGAGTATAACTGAAGTTGTTCTCCCTGATTCCGTAAAATCTATTGACAAACAGGCTTTTACTCAATGTATATCTCTTGAAAAAATTAATATTCCGGAAAAAGTCAAGGGAATAAAAAGTGAGACTTTCCTTGGTTGCAAGTCGCTGAAGGAAGTCAGGCTTCCAAATTATACAAATAGTATAGGAACTCGGGCGTTCTGGGGGTGTACGTCGCTTGAAAAAATCAATATTCCGCCTACCGTCCAGACTATCGGCGAGCAGGCATTTCAAGACTGCAAATGTCTTGCAAACATAGATATTCCAGACGGCATAACTTCTATCAATTCTAACACTTTTTCCGGCTGTGATTCCCTGAATTATATTAATGTCCCGGCAAGTGTTGCGTCAATCGGTGTTAACGCTTTTCCACAGAATCTCGAAAAAATCACTATCCAAAACCCCGACTGTGAAATTCATGTTTTCGCCTTAAATCCGGCAAAAACTACTATTAAATCAGTCGCTGGAAGTAGCGTACAAAAATACGCAAAAGAACATAATTTCAATTTTCAGTCCCTCACCGGCAACGTTAAAACCGAGGACGTCAACGCCGACGAGGAGTTCACAATTGCCGATGTCGTCGCCCTCAGCAACTGGCTACACGGTCAGGGCGGTATCCCGACAGATTCCGGTGACCTGAATTCTGACGGTTTTGTTGATGTTTTCGATCTCTGCATGATGAAAAAGGCTCTTTTTCAACAGTCAGTCGTGAATCTTTCGGAAAACGTCATTTCCGGCGAAGTTTCGGGAAAAATTGCCGATAGTCAGTTTATCGGTTCGCAAATGGATTTTGCTTTAAACCTCCTGAAACAAACATTCAAAAATCCTGAAAACGTCCTTATATCGCCGTATTCCGTCATGCAGGCACTCGCCATGACCACCAACGGTGCGGAGGGAAAAACATTAGCGGAAATGGAACGGGCACTCGGCGGAATCGCTCGGGAACCCCTCAACCAATATTTATATACTCTGCGTATAAATCAGCCCGACGCCGAAAAATGCCGGCTTCTGACCGCTAATTCTGTATGGTCGAGAGCCGGACGAATCGACATAAACCCCGATTTTCTGCAAAAAATCGTTGATTATTATGATGCTGATGTTTTCCGTGCACCATTTGACATTTCAACTGTAAAAAGTATTAATAATTGGATTTCTGAAAAAACAGAACATATGATTACTGAAGTTCTCGACGAAATTAATAATAACGTTGAGTTATACCTTATAAATGCCGTCGCTTTTGATGCGGAATGGAAGGAAAAATACGAAGAGTATAATATCATTGACACCGATTTTACTTCCGCTGACGGTGAAAAGCAGTCCGCCGAAATGATGTTTTCCACGGAATATGCCTATATTTCGGGAGAAAATGAAACAGGGTTCATGAAATATTATTGTGACGAAAGATATGCATTTGTCGCAATACTTCCGGATGAAGATATACCGATTGTTGAATACATACAGAATCTGACATCGGAAAATTTAAATACTCTCCTTGCTGAACCTCAACACGAACCAGTCAGAGCCGGTCTGCCAAAATTCAACTCAGAGTATAAAATCGAACTTAATAAAAGTCTCTCAGAAATGGGAATGTCATCCGCTTTCACTCAATCTGCCGATTTTTCGGGAATAACAGGCTCTGAAAACGATTTGTATATAAACAGGGTTCTGCATCAGACAACTTTAGACGTCGACGAAAGCGGTACGAAAGCCGGAGCGGTAACGGTAGTGGAGGTAACTGACGGTGTGGCACCTTTGCCTGAAAATACGGTAATTCTCGACAGACCTTTTATTTACGGAATAGTTGATACCCAGACTTCACTTCCTGTTTTCATAGGTACGCTGACGAGCCTTGAATAATACGGAGCGTATAAAAATAAAATTATACATTTTGTAAAACCTGCTCCGGAAGCGTTAGTTATCCGGAAGCGTAAAAAAATAAGCTCACCTGATACTCCGCATCTGCACAACAGCGAGGGTATCTGTGATAAATTCCGACGGGACAAATCATTTAACGAAAAGCCGTATCTGAAAAAGATACGGTTTTTTGCGTTTCGAGTGTTAGATTTTTTGCGAGTTCCTTGTGAATTTTTTGCGTTTCGCTTGTGATTAAACATGTACGATATTAGCGTAATGTTCACAGAAAAGCGTTTCCGACGTAGGACGTACGCACATTCTCTCTTCGAGTTTTTC
>JAIDCY010000098.1 GCA_029055625.1 Ruminococcus sp.
CTTTTATAACTATGCATTATGAATTATTAATTACAAATTAATTAAGTATGTCTTTTAATGTTTCCATGAGGGTGTCAATATTGATAGGTTTTGCGATATGTCCGTTCATACCGGCGTTTATCGCTTCCTGTCTGTCTTCGTCGAAAGCGTTGGCGGTCATTGCAACTATCGGAATATTCGCCTTTTCCTTATCGTCGAGTTCCCTGATTATCTTTGTCGCCTCGTAACCGTTCATAATCGGCATCTGAATATCCATTAATATTAAGTCGAACTTATCCGCCGGATTGTTCTTTATCATCTCAACCGCTACTGTTCCGTCATCTGCGGTTTCTATCACAAAGCCGACGTTTTCGAGTATTGCAAGAGCGATTTCCTGGTTCAGTTCATTATCCTCAACAAGCAATATTTTCTTACCGTCAAAACGCATCTCTTCGACTTCTTCCGCTTCCGATTCCGAACCGTCGCCGTATGGTTTTGCAAGTACTTCACGCAATTCTGAGAAGAATATCGGTTTTGAACAGAACGCCGTCACACCGGCTTCACGTGCTTCATCTTCAATATCCGTCCAGTCGTAAGCGGTCAGAATTATAATCGGTGCTATATCGCCTATAACTTTACGTATCCGGCGGACGAGTTCTATTCCGTTCGTATCCGGCATTGACCAGTCTATTATATACGCACTGTATGGCTCGTTCTGTTCTATCGCAAACTGCGTACGGATAAGTGCTTCTTTTCCTAAAGTCGTCCAGTCGGGATGCATACCTATCGCTGAAAGCATTTTACTTACGCTTACACACGTATTTACATCATCATCTACCACCAATGCCCTGAGGTCTGCGAGGTGTTCGATTTTCTGCGATTTTCCGGTAGTTTCCGTCACTCTGAACCTCAATTGCACTATAAATTCTGAACCTTTTCCCTCTTCACTCTCGACAAGTATCGTACCGCCCATCATATCGACGATATTTTTAGTTATCGCCAGTCCTAATCCTGTACCCTGTATTCCGCTGACTGTAGCGGTCTGTTCACGCTCGAACGGTTCAAATACGTGCTTCAGAAATTCCGGACTCATTCCGATACCTGTATCTTTTACCCTGAATTCGTATGATGCGTAATTATCCTGTTCCTCTGCCGTCTGGATAACTCTTACGCTTACCATTCCGCCCGGCTTCGTATACTTCATTGCGTTACTCAGTATATTTAACAATACCTGATTCAGTCGCAGTTTATCGCAGATTATCATTTCATTCGTCACGTCGAGGGTATCGATATAAAATTCAAGCTGTTTCGATTTTACATCTGCCTGAACGATTGTTTTCAAATCGTGCATTATATCCGGCAGACTGACCTCTTTTTCCTCGATTTTTACCTTACCGCTTTCAATACGGCTCATGTCGAGGACATCATTTATCAGGCTTAACAGGTGATTACTCGACGTAAGAATTTTCCCTAAATAGTCCTGCACCTGCTGTTTGTTATCAATATGTGTCACTGCCAGCGACGTAAAACCGATAATTGCATTCATAGGCGTTCGTATATCATGCGACATATTATTTAAAAATGTCGTCTTGGCGTTATTGGCATACTGTGCCTGTGCGAGTGCTTCCGACAGTATCTCATTCTGTTCCTGTTCCCGCTGAATCATGTCATCAATGTTACGGAATCCCGCAAGTATTACGTTTTCATCAGAACTGTCTTTCACTTTTACGTAAGTATACTGGAAATGATGTTCTTCACCGTCCGCCTTTATCCTGTAACTTCCGTTATACTCCGTATTTTCCGTGAGATGTTTCCTTACACTATCAAGCGATAATGCTTCCGTCAGATACTCTCTGTCATCTTCGTGCACCCTCGTATCGATATAATGCTGTAGTATCGGCATATATGGGTGTTCCTCGCCGGAATCTTTCTTTAATCCCTCCACGACATACCCCTCAAGTTTTACTATCCTTGCCGTACCTGCTTTATCGTTGACGGCGTATACGTTCGTATAGTCGTGGCTTAAAGCCTCTACTATCGCAAGCTGTTCCGACATTTCTTTGTTTGCCTGCTCGGTAGCGTTCAGCAGTCTTACGTTCCAACGTCCTTTTAAATAAAGTATAAGTACAACGCCGGAAATAAGCACTATCACAAATTCAATGGCAAGCATCATGGTTGGATTGGATTTAAGATATTCAAAAAAATCAATGTCATCAACGGTATACGTTGTATAATTTGAAACAAGCTGATTCATCATTTCCGACGGAATCTGCTGTATGCACTTGTTGAGTATGGTTACGAGTTCATGGTCGGTACTGTTCCGGATATACATTCTGAAATCTATATTCATGTTGTTTGTCACGCTGTAGTAAAGCGAATGTGTTTTATCGTTATTCACGAAAAGACGGGCGGCATATGCGTAAACGTATGCGGCATCTGCTTTTTTGTCAAGAACAGCCTGCATGGCTTCCTCACGTGTGGGATAGTTTACGAAATCAACATCATCGAGTACGTTGACTATAAATTCTCTGCTCTGCGAATCCGCTACCGCAACTTTCCGGATATCCCCGACAAAATCCTTTCTTGTAACTCTTGAAATACCTGTTGTGAGATACGGATCTGTATTGAATCCACGGTATTCTGAATTTTCCATAACCGGTACGGGCTTTATGTTATCAATGACTATATCGACGCTGTTTGTATCTGCGGTATTGTAGTAATCTTCCTTGCTTTCCGGCACAACCACTTCATATGGAAGTCCGGCAATCTCCATGACATAGCGGAAATAATCCGGCAGAATACCTTTCAGTTCACCGTTTTCAACATATGAATAAGGCTCTCTGTTACCGAGGGCTGTTATCGTAATCTGCTTTTCACCGGAAGCTATTTTATTTATATATTCCAGTTCACGTTCCGTAAAAGTAAGCTCCGAAGAATAAACAGGTCCGTAATTCTGATAAAACAGTAAATTTTTCCAGTCACCTTCATTCAGGTCCATCTGCTCGATAGCGTAATTTATCTCGTCGAGAAGTTCGGTATCACCTTTCCGGACGATTGCATAGAAATTATCCTCCTCTATAACGTCAAGTGTCTTTTCGTTTTCGGCTTTTCTAAGATTACTGGAAAGTATAGCATCAACTTCACCTGTCTGCAATGCCGAAGCAAGCGTATCAGCGTTATCATATTCCTTTGCAGTGTATAAAAAACCTCTTTTTTCCGCAAAGTTCGCAAGGCTGTCATTCTGACTGCTACCTTTCAGAAGTCCTATCACCATGCCGTCATATGTCCGGTAGTCAGTGCTGTGTATCTTCATATTGTCAAGCTTTACCGAAAGAATAGTAGAATTTCTTCCGATAGGATAGGAAAAATCGAATTTCTCTTCACGTTCAGCGGTTCTGCGTGCAGATGTGACGACATCTATTTCTCCGTTTTCCAACATACTTTGCATATCATTCCATGACCTGTCATAACCCGTATACTCAAAATTCAGGTGCGAATACTCGGAAATCAGATTCAGAAATTCTATTCCGTATCCTGTCAGTTTTCCTTCTTCGTCTTTCATGTGATAGCCTTCAAAATCAAAGATACCAGCCCTGACCGTTCTGTTATCCGTTTCTTCTGTTGCGGAAACTGTTATACAACCGGTTGCGATAAAATTCATACATATCATAAACGCTATCATAAGTTTAAGATATGCCTTGTAACCAGTCTGCATTATATAAATACCTCCTTATTTAAAAATTTTCACCGGTTTTTCCGGTTAATATAAGTATAGCATTTATCATGCAGATTGTCAATTCAATTCATAATTTATAATTCATAATTATGCATTCTTAATTATTAATTCTTTACCATGAGTACAACACATTCAACGTGTTTAGTACGTGGGAAAAGGTCAGCACCGCATACTTTTTTAACGTCGTAACCTGACCGGCTGAATATTTCCGCATCTCTCGCACACGTTGCAGGATTACAGGAAATCATTACTATCTTATCGGGTTCAGTATCCGTAATAATGCGGATAGTCTCCGGCGTACAGCCTTTGCGTGGTGGGTCTATAACGATTATGTCGGGTTTCATACCCAGTTCAAAGAAAACTTTTCCGGCATCTCCGCAGTAAAAACCAGCATTTCCGATACCGTTTGATTTTGCGTTATTACGGGCATTTTCTACCGCTTCCGGTACTATCTCAATACCGATTACTTTTCCGGCTTTCTCCGCCATGGATAATCCGATTGTACCTGCTCCGCAGTAGAGGTCAGCTATTACGTCATCCGGAGCAGGTGAGGCAAATTCAAGGGCTTTCCTGTAGATTTTTTCCGCCTGTACCGTGTTCACCTGATAGAATGACTGTACGGAAATTTTTACCTTATTACCACACATATTATCTGAAATAGTATCGCTACCGTACAATGTAATACATTTACTGCCCATTATAACATTGGTTCTTTCGGGATTCACGTTAATTACTATACTTTTTACTTCCGGAAATTTGGTTGTAATAATGCGACATAAAGCGTTAAACTGTCTTGAAACGTCTTTCCGTACGACTATACAAAGCATTATCTCACCGGAATACGTCCCCTGCCTGATGTATACGTGACGCACTATCCCTGTATGCGTAAGCTCCGAGTATACGGATATTTTATGCAGATTTATATATTCAATTACGGTATCGAGAATATCACGGAAAATGACAGGTTGTAACTTACAGTCGGAAACCGGTATAACTCTGTGGCTTCTTTCCGCATAAAATCCGCTTATAACTTTACCGTCCGAGACCGTCAGCAGATACTGTGCCTTGTTTCTGTAACGTTCGGTACAACCGGCTTTTATGAACTCTTCGTATTCCGGAGCAAGTCCGCCGATTCTCCGGAAAGCGTCTTTAATGATACCGTCTTTTATACGACATTCCGCATCATAGCTGATATGGCGGAACACGCACCCACCGCACTTACGATATACCGGACAGTCGGGGGTTATCCTGTCAGGCGACGGCGTTATAACTTCGTCCACTATTCCGTATGCGTAACTTTTCAGTACTTTTACTATCTTTACCCTGCATACGTCACCTGTAGCGGTATCCGGTACGAATACAGCCATTCCGTCTACCCGTCCTACTCCGTTCCCCTCTGAAGTGATACCGGTTATTTCAACGTTCACAAACTGATTTTTTTCAGGCATTTTATAAGCTCCTCTTTTTTCGTCATGAGATTATCAAAATTACTTATATACTCGTAAGGATATTTATAATTATGAATCCTCGTTATTTTTTTGTTATCCGGATAAACTAATTTTGTAGAAGCTCCGCCACCTGCTCCTATAATAGTCTGTGTTTCGTCCATGATGTATATATTATAGTAACTCTCGTAACCCTTTTTTGCATACCCGATATTTTCGAGATTTCCTACCGTGTTTTTCTGACGGTACATATAATAAGGCTGATAATCGCTTGTCATGAGTTTCTGTATACTGTAATCCACCATTTCCTGAGCAGGATTAGTAATATTTTCCAACCCCTGGGCGAACAGGTTTGAAGAACGTTTCAGCGTAAGAGTATGTATGGTAATGCTTTCCGGTGAGATGTCAACAATCCTGTCAAGAGTGTTCCGGAAACTTTCCGGCGTATCTTCAGGCAATCCGGCGATAAGGTCAGTATTTATATTACGGAATCCCGCTTTTCTTGCGAGTT
This sequence comes from Ruminococcus sp., assembly GCA_029055625.1. Lineage (GTDB taxonomy): Bacteria > Bacillota > Clostridia > Oscillospirales > Ruminococcaceae > Ruminococcus. Next base: position 5,672 of record JAIDCY010000098.1, read on the forward strand.
CGTATGCTATTAACGTATCTTCTGCGGTATGCCTTCTGCCTATTGCCTGCAGTACGTCATTGTTTAACGTCTGCGGATTTATTGAAATCCTGTCCGCACCGAGTGACTTTATTATATGCAACTTCTCTTCCGTAATAGTATCAGGTCTGCCAGCCTCGAAACTATATTCCCGTATATTATCAAGGTCAAAATTTTTCTGTACACACTCCATAATAGTACGTATATCCTGAGCAGGTATGGCGGCAGGAGTTCCACCGCCGAAGTAAACCGTATCAACCGGAGTATTATTTTCTTTTATCATATAGCCTATTATCTCAAGTTCCCGACACAGACACCTTACATAATCGGGTATGAGTTTCCCTGCCGATTCTATCGAGTGCGACACAAACGAACAGTAACTACATCTTGAAGGACAGAACGGTATGGATATATAAAGGCTTACCGCTTTATGGTTGATATTCTCAAGTATCGGCATCTGATTTACGGCGGTATCGTATGCGAGTTTTAACTTCTCCGGTGAAAGTTCGTACTTTTCCGTAAGTATTTCCCGGATTTCTGAAAATTCTGCTCCCCGTTCCATCAGTTCCGTTACTTTCTTTACCGGTCTTATACCTGTCATCATACCCCACGGCGTGCTTATACCGGTAACGTCTTTCAGTATATGATATATAAGTCTGCAAAGTTCGTGCTCTGTGTACTTTTCGTCAATGGGCTGTATATTTTTTTCACTCTGATATTTTTTACCGTCAATGCATATCTGTGTGAATATCCTGTTATTTTCAACTCCTGCGACTACATAATTATTACCTTTCGCATTTTCCGGATTTTCTGAAAACTGAAATTTCTTTACAGGATAAAACATCTTCAATATTGATTCTGTTTCATATTTAAAAGAATTTCCAATCAAAACCACCGGCATTTTATTAATATTATTATCCATTATTTTCTGAATCTCCTGAGATATGGATTTGAATTTCTTTCGTATTCAAGTTCCGTATTATCACCGTGTCCCGTCAGGACTTTATAATTTCCTTCGAGATTATACAGCTTTTCCAGTGACTGCACCATCATTTCAGGATTTCCGCCGTCGTAAGTGGTTCTGCCTATCGAACAGCAGAAAAGAGTATCACCGGAAAAAATTACGTCCTCACAGATATAACACACGCTACCCATAGAGTGACCCGGAGTATGCATTACTTTGAAATTACAGTCACCGTCGGAAATAATATCGCCGTCGTGTATAATTTTATAATCACTCACGGGGCAGAAATCTGACCATGAAATCAAATCTGAAAGTGATAATACCGAACTTGTCAGCATAGGAGCATCATTTTCATGTATATATACTTCCGACCCTGTTTTTTCCACTATCTCCGAAACACCGTTCATATGGTCATAATGTCCGTGTGTCAGGAGTATCTTATTTAACTTCAGTTTCTTCATACTAAGAAATTCGTAAAGTAAACGTGCATTTCCGCCGACGTCAACCGCTATACATTGACCTGCTCCGGTTTCCGCAACAAAACAATTAGCACGGAGTTCACCGAGTTGTAAAGTATGGATTTTCATTTATTTTTCCTCCTTATTTGAAGAACGTTCTGCAGATATAACACCGGATATTTTCCGTATCTTCTCAAAAAGTCGCTTCAGCTGTTCGATATTGGATATTATTATAGTACTTTCAAAAAGTGCGTTACCGTTTTTCAGGGTTCTTGATGATGAATGGACTATCGGAATACGTGCGTCGTATAAAAGCTCTGTAATATCATGTACCAGTCCTACACGGTCTACTGCTATTACCTCAAAGCTTGTATGCAGTCTGACAGGCTTTTCCGCATTCCAGCTTACTTTTACCCACCTTTCCAGTTCTTCCGGTATATTACGTCTGACAGCCGAAACATAGTTTATACACTCTGTATTATGTATAGAAAGTCCGTAACCTCTCGTTATATATCCCACAATATTGTCCCCCGGCAACGGATTACAACACTGTGCACATTTATAATTTATACCGTTCACGTCGTCAAGAATAATTCCGTCATGTATGTTATTGCCTGTTACCGTGACAGGTGCGGTGTGTACGTTACCTGTACCGTACATCTTATTATATTTATCCTTCAGACGTGGTATTATACTCACAAGCTGTATTCCGCCGTATCCGACAGATGCGTAAAAATCATCGAGTGTATCGCAGTTATGCTTTTTTATGTCGTTACCTAAAAATTCACTGTACTTCGCTTCCGGTACGTTTATACCGTTTTTCCGGAACTCTATTTCAAGTCTTGTACGTCCTTCCCTTATATTCTCCTCCCGACGCTCATTCTTGAACCACGTCCTTATACGTGACTGTGCATAATTGGTCTTCGCTATCTGCAACCAGTCACGGCTTGGTCCTTTGTTAGGGTCTTTGGATGTTATAATCTCGCAGATGTCGTCATGGTGGAGTTCGTAACTCAACGGCACAAGTCTGTTATTTACTTTCGCCTGTATCGCTTTATGTCCTACCTCTGTATGTATCTTGTACGCAAAATCTATAGGATTAGCACCGATTGGTAACATGATTCTTTTCGCCTTCGGGGTGATTATGGAAATATTATCCGGCGAAAGTTCGGTATTTATCACGGAAATAATAGTTTCAGGGTCATTTGAAGACTCGCACGCCTCCATGATTCGACTAATCCATGAAAGGTCTTTACCCGCTTTACTGTCACTGTTTATAAGTGACTTGTATTTCCAGTGGGCTGCCAGTCCGTATTCCGCTACCCTGTGCATCTCCCATGTACGAATCTGTACCTCAAACGTTACACCGTCGGGACTTAATACGGTCAGGTGTATCGACTGGTAACCGTTGGACTTCGGATTATCTATATAATTTTTAGTCCGTGAAAGTATCGACGGATAGTCCTTTATAATATCAGACATTGCGATAAAACATTCTTCCCTTGTATTTACTATCACACGCAATGCGTATCTGTCATAGATTTCTTCAAAATTTTTCTGTTTCTTGTAAATCTTGTTCCATATACCGAAAATACTTTTAACACGACCCTGAACAAACGGCTTTTCGGAATAGTGCCCGGTATGTACAAGCATATTTTCTATATTGTTTTTCGTACTCTCGATAAACTCGTTACGTTCTTTCAGGTCACTGTTAAGACGTTCTTCAATTTCAATGTATGACGACGGCGAGATATAGAAAAATGCGAGGTCCTCGAACTGGTCTTTGAGTTCGTTCATACCGAGACGGCGTGCAATCGGTATATATACGTTTTTCGTCTCGTATGCTATACGCTTCTGCTTATCCGGTGAACAGTATTTCAATGTACGCATATTATGCAGACGGTCGGCGAGTTTTACGATAATAACCCGTATATCCCTTGAAGTTGCTGTGAGAATTTTTACTATCGCTTCCGCTTGCTGTTCGCTTTTCGTCATATCGTTCATACGTTTCATTTTAGATACGCTGTCTACAATCAGTGCGATATCGAGACCGAAATTTCTTCTCAGGTCTTCAAACGTCGTGTCTGTATCTTCTATTACGTCGTGGAGCAGAGCGGAACATATAGCGTCTGTATCCATTTTCAGTTCAAGGGTTATATATGCAACTGCCAGAGGATGCGTTATATAAGGCTGACCTGATGAACGCTTCTGTCCTTCATGAGCCTTTTTAGCGAAGTTATAGGCGGAAATTATCTTGCTGAGGTCATATTGTACGTCATCGTCCATAATTTTCTGAATAATCATATCAATTGTGAAATCATCATTATAATTCCTTATGCTTATCGGTACTATATCGATAACAGAATTATCATCAACAAGTACTTTCTTCTGAGTGTTTCCGGAATCCATAAATAAAAATTCTCCTTTCGTGAATAATTGCGTAGACTTAAAAAAAGTTTATTTTCCTGATTTCTTCTTAAGTACGATAATTACCGGTGCGGAACAGAAATCAGATTTTTTTGTGGTAACCGCCTTTTTTATTACGTTATCGGCGAAAGATACCGTAACTATACCTAACTGACGGAAAGCCTCCACAATAACGTTCAATTTACAGTAGTTTATTTCCTTAAAGGATTTCAGGTAAAGTTTATCAGAGGATATGCCTGCTCCCGACGGTATAGCTGTATATATCTTTACCGCTTCTTTACGGTCAGGTATCATTCCGTGATAATAATTTTCCGGTAAATCCTCACCTCGTGTGAAAGATTCAAAAATTTCAATGGCGGAAAAATATTTATTCTGATTGAATCCGTGTGGTCGTATATCCTGTATAAAAATATTTACGCTCATATTTCCGTTGAATTCATTGATTCCGAGTGTAACTATCATATCGCATAAATCGCCGGTCTGAACGGTCAGCGATTCCGGAGACATGAAAAACGCCAGAGCTTCCAGACGGTGCTTTTCAATCTCTATCCGTAATTTACTGTGCTTGCCCTCAGAAAGTGGCATTATCTCATTAATACGGACGTTCTGTACTAAAAAACAGGGTTTTTCATTATCTTCTCCGTATGGTTCAAGTACACTGAGGTCTTCTATATTTTTAATATTAATCATATCGGCAGTAATCACAGCATCTGCCTGTATCGTATAACGTGGCATCTGCTTATGATTTTCCAGTGCATACCTTTCAAGCAGATTTCTGAAATCTTCCGTCATACCCTGTTTTATCGTAAATCCGCCTGCACTCTTATGACCACCGAATTTTTCGAGAGTATCGGAAGTGTATGTGAGAGCATCAAACACGGAAAAATCGCCGAATGCACGGGCAGAACCTCTTATCTCACCGTCTTCCGTCTCCGTTGCTATGAAACATGGTTTTCCGTATCGTTCTTCAATACGTGATGCTACTATCCCGACTACTCCGTGATGCCAGCCCTTACCACATATGAATATTACCCTTTCACGTATAATTTCCGGTTTTTCGTCAATCATACGGTAAATATCGCTGATTATCAGGTTTTCTTCCTGCCGACGCTTTGTATTGAGTTCGTCGAGTTCCTGTGCTATAATAAGTGCATTTTCGTAATCGTCACACATGAAAAGTTTCAGTGCCTGCTCCGGATTTCCGAAACGTCCGGAAGCGTTGATACGTGGTGCGATTCTGTAACCGATTGAATCGCTGTCGATATCCTTTCTGATATTACATACTTTCTTCAACGCAATCAATGCCGGTCTGTCTGTACGGTTTATAAGGCTTATCCCATGATTTACAATATATCTGTTCTCACCGGTAAGGCTTACTACATCGGCGATAGTCGCAACCGCTGCCAGATCGGCGAACTGTTCGAGAGCGATTACATAATTTCCACCTTCGAGACCGGCGACGAGTTTCAACGCAAGTCCCGCACCGCACATATATTTAAAAGGTGATGTGCAGTCATGGCGGTGTGGGTCAACAACAGCCTCCGCACGTGGTAACGTCTCGCCTGGCTGGTGATGGTCTGTTATGACAAGTTTCATACCGAGAGAGTATATATATTCCGCTTCTTCAATCGCAGATATACCGTTATCGACGGTAAGAATGAGTTCTGCACCCTGTGAGTGTATGTAGTCTATCGCCTGCCGGTTAAGACCGTAACCCTCAGAGCGTTGTGGGATATAGTACATAGCTTCCGCATCCAGTCCCATAAAATACGAGTACATAATTACAGTCGACATTATGCCGTCGCAGTCGTAATCACCATAGACACATATTTTTTTCCGGCTACTGATATATTCGTTTATTATATCCACCGCTTTGTCCATATCCATTATAAGAAACGGGTCTGAAAGTTCTTTTATATTGATACTGTCAAAAACTTCCTCCGGTGTCCTGAAACCCCTTGCTGTAAGTACGGTTGCCGTCAGCGGTGATACGATACATTTTTTTTCAATATTCCGTATAATATCGCCGTCCGGATTGTTTACAACCCAGTTTTTCATAAAAAAAATCCTCCCTGTTCAGAATAGAGTATATTTATTATATCACTATCCGATAAAATTTTCAATAGAATGTGTACAAAAAAATATCATAAAAATTTCAGTCATTACCCTTGAAACGAGTGGTTATTTGTGGTATAATAATACTGTCCGTGCATTGATAATTCATAATTGAGAATGCATAATGCATAATTATAGGAGAATAACCATGAAAATTAAACTCAGATTTATAATACCGTTCATTGTAGTTATTATATTAATTACAATAATTTTAATAATAAACAATAAACCTGTTGAAATGAAACTCCGGCAGTAAAAAAACTCGTATCGGACATAGACAGAATAGAAATTGAAAAAGGTGAATATCTTTTTGGTTATAAGAGTAATTATATAATTGACTTTAAAACCAATACTTATACTTCCGTATACAGTGATAGCGACAGTGAGGAAAATGAAGAATATATCGGACATTTCAGCGATGAAGTAAAGGAAAATTTTGTCCGTCAGTTAAATATGTACGGTTTTTTCAGTTGGCAGGACTATGTAAACTTAAACGTTGAAGACGGAGGATATACAGAATTTCTTATAGTATATAACGACGGTACACAAAAAGAGATATGGTGCGATAATGCCTGTCCCGATACATATGATGCGGTATGGGAAGCCGTCCGTGAGTTAAGGAGTAACAGCTATTGAAGAATAAAAAAAAGTTCCGGAGCAGGTAGAGTTCCGGACTTTTTAATAATTATGAATTAATTCCGCACATTCCGACGGTCTGAAACGTCATAGATATATGAAGGGAGGTTTTTTGTTGTGTCAATCGATTTGCACAGTCAGTATGACAAGATATACAGATATTGTTATATCCGTATCCGTAACCGTGAAACTGCGGAAGATATTACACAAGAAACTTTCCTTCGCTTTCTTGAGAAACCGCAGTATCACAATATAAATAAAGACCTTCAGTATCTGTATACGATAGCCGGTAATCTGTGTACGGATTTTTACCGCAAAAAGCGTACGGAAGAACTTCCCGACGATATACCTGATATTTCCTGTAACGAGGAAACTATAATTGAAAACGTCGCACTGAGTATCGCACTTGAAAAGTTACCGGCAGAGGACAGGGAAATAATACTTTTAAGATACGTGAATGAAGAACCGGTCGGAGTGATAAGCAAACTGTATAATATATCAAGATTTGCTCTTAACCGCAGGATAAAGAAGATTCTTGAATTTCTGCGGAACGAGTTTGAAAGGGAGGATTTTAAGTGAATAAAAAGTCAAAAAAGACTTTAAAAAACGCCTTCAATATTCCCGAACCAACAAGAAAAGATGAATTTCTTAACAGTCTTCCGGTCAGACAAAAAAAAAGTCATTCATTTAACGTACCTTTGTACATTTCTACGGCAGTAACGGCGGTAATAGTAATCGGGATATGGGGTGGTATAAAAAATCTCCCACACTTTGACCCACCACAAATTACGGATACGTCGATATATAGCGAAACTACAGAACAGTTACGGCGTACGGAAATTACATCAGTTCAGACGACGGAAACGGTTAAATCGTCCGTATCGGAATACGTTACAGCTACTGCCACTTCTAAAACGTCCGCAACCTCTGCAATATCTGAAATTACTTCCGGAAGCTCCGTTACAACTGCAAGCTCTTCCAACTCAAGAACTACTACTGAAACTTCCGGAACAGGTACGATATTTACGGAAACTGAACCGGAAACCCTGACTTCCGTTACTACCGGAAAAAACAATACTACTTCATATATATATACAACGGAAATATTTACTACAGAAACAACTTTCCGACAAGAAACGGAATCGCCGGAAACTACTTTAAAAACTACAAAAACGTTCCGTACTACCACAAACACTACACGGACACATTTCACCATTACCGCCACGACGACAGCAACCACTACAACCACTACCACCGAATCAACCGTAAACGTTACTACTGTAACCACTACCGAAGAACTGGTCAACGACGTTACTACTACAATATCTATTGAAAACGAACCGCCTTTTTATGAAACAACACAGACATCAGGTGCTACAATAGATGCTCCGCCAGTACCGATTACTACTACACCTGCTCCACCGTCTGGCGGAAACTCACATATTGATTTTACAGTAGTTCCGGCTGTCCGGTACTATCCGGAGGGTGAAATATATTTCACCGACAGTACAGAAGAAGATAATATACCACCGTCCAACAACGCACCGGATTATACAGGAATATTCCGGCAGATGATAACGGATTCTGATTTGATAGCGATAGTAGAGGTAGACGAGATAATATATACCGGTATCGACGGCGTACCGTATACGCAGGAGAATGTAACAGTAAAAGATGTGATATACGGTGATATGCGGAAAAATTCGAGAATATCAGTATACTGTCAGGGCGGATATATACCGGCAGAGGAATATTTCATGAACGTATATGAGGAAAATGTAACGGTATTTGATTACGCCGGAAACAGAAAATTTTCCGAGGCAGGCGATACGTATATGTGTTTCCTGAAAAAAAGAGACAACATTTATTATCTGACGGGATTAAACGACATAAGCAAGTTTGAAATCCATGAAGATTATTTTGTAAATATAAATAATGGGTATTCACTTACTTTACAGGAAATAGAAAACTTTTTAAATTAATAGGAGGATATATTTATGAAAAAAATTTTATCAGCCCTTATTTCAGCGACGGTAATATTAAATGCCGTGCCTTTGGTATCTGTTGCGGAGGAAACTACAGAAACATCAGACGAAATGCCGTATACAGTCGACGATAACAGCGTTATTTTTGAGGGTGGCAATGATTTTGACTATATAATCAGTACAAATTTACCGTTCAGTACGGAAAGAAATGACAACTCAACTACTTTCACACCGGAGCAGGACGGAAAGTATATAGTTTCACGTGTATGGCTTGAAGAAAGTATAATAAATTACGATACAACGGTAACCATAGACGACGAAGAAACGGAAATGAATACACACTGTCATTATTTTTATCCGCACATACAGAATTTTGAGATAACGTATAATAAAAATACTGGTACGCAAGTTGAATTTTCGGGCGAACACAGATATTACAATGAAAGTACAGTCAATGAAAAAATAAAGACAAACCCTTCAATGGCTTGTTACGACTACATGGAAATGAGTACGGAAGATATTTTAGACCGTTCAGCATATTACGCATTTGTATCAAGCCACCTGCTCCGTGACACCGGTGCATTTCTGACATACTATGACTACGGCTGGAACGACGAAAAAGATAAATCGATATACTGTATAGATTACGGATATAACGCAAATGAAACCGGTAAAATAAATGTAAATGTCAGCGGAAATGCGGAGATACTAAAGACGGTGTACGGCGGAAGTTATATCGATGGTAATTTTGAATTTGCGACGTGTGATATGGTACCGTATATCCTCATAGAACCTACTGCCGACGGTTATGCGGAAGTTTATGCTTCTGCTTTAAACCCTATGGGTTCGACCGTACTTACCATTGAAAACGGTCAGTTTAAACCGGAAAGATTTACACAGGGTTGCGTACTGGAAACCGGTGACCTTAATTACGACTATGAAATGAATATAGCGGATGCGGTAATATTTCAGAAATATCTTCTCGGACAGACTGATTTGACTTCAACGCAGTACACCTGTGCAGACCTGAATTATGACGGTCATGTAGATGTATTCGATATGGTCACTTTCCGACAGGAAGTAATTAATAATTAAAAATAACGCTTGACAAACTGAAAACATTGTGATATAATGGAAACATCTTCGGGGCAGAGTGAAATTCTCTACCGGCAGTGATAGTCTGCGAGCCTGAAAGGGTTGAACCGGTGAAATTCCGATACCGACGGTTAAAGTCCGGACGTGAGAAGATGATATATTTTCACGCTATAACCATATCCCCCGAAAGTAAAAATTTTCGGGGATTTTTTTATCGGAGGTGTTGTAATTGACCCACGAAGAATACATGAAAATTGCCATAGACCTCGCAAAAAACGGAGCAGGTTTTGTGAATCCAAATCCGCTTGTAGGGGCGGTAATAGTAAAAAACGGAAGAATAATCGGCAGAGGCTGGCACAGAAAATACGGTGAACTTCATGCGGAACGTAACGCATTTGCGGATTGTGCGGAAGACTGTACCGGTGCTGATATGTACGTAACGTTAGAACCGTGCTGTCATTACGGAAAAACCCCACCATGTACGAAAATTATCATAGAGAAGAAGATAAAACGAGTATATATAGGTTCGTCAGACCCTAACCCGAAAGTATCGGGGAACGGTGTACGGATTCTGAGGAAAAACGGTATAGAAGTAATCGAGGGAGTACTTAAAGAACAGTGCGATGCTCTGAACGATATATTTTTCCACTATATCACGACAGGTAAACCGTTTGTCACAATGAAGTACGCCATGACGTTGGATGGAAAAATAGCCTGTTATACAGGTTTATCAAAATGGATAACGGGAGAATCTGCGAGACAGCACGTACAGTATGAGAGATTAAGACATATGGCGATAATGGTAGGGATAGGGACGGTAATTACTGATAATCCTATGTTGAACTGCCGACTTGAAAACGGACGTAATCCGGTACGGATAGTATGCGATACAAAATTGAGGACACCATTTGAAAGTAATATAGTACGTACAGCCAAAGAAATAGATACAATAATAGCCACCTGCTCCGACGATACGGAAAAAATAAATCAGTTTGAAAAATCCGGCTGTCGTGTTATGAGGGTTGAAAAATCGGGAGAACATATCGATTTAAATGACCTTATGGAGAGAGTAGGGGCAGAAAAAACAGATAGTATACTTTTAGAGGGTGGCGGAGAACTGAATTATTCCGCCCTGAAAGCCGGTATAGTAAATAAGGTGCAGGCTTACGTATCGCCTAAAATTTTCGGTGGTGAGGGAGCGAAAACAGCGGTATCAGGAGCAGGTGTTGAAACTCCCGACGAAGCGTACAGGGTCAGACGTACGGAAATACGACGAATCGGGGAAGATTTTCTTATAGAGGGGTGGATAAAGTAAATGTTTACCGGAATTATTGAGGAAATCGGGACGGTAAAAGAGATACTGTATAGTGGAAGTAGTTCATATATAGAGATACAGGCGGACAGGATTTTTGAGGATATGCACATAGGCGACAGCATAGCGGTAAACGGTCTGTGCCTGACGGTGACGGATTTCAATAATAAAGTATTCCGTGCGGACGTAATGAATGAGACATTGAAGCGTTCATCTTTAGGAAGTCTGAAAACCAGAAGTAAAGTCAATCTGGAGCGGGCGATGTCAGCAGTCGGACGTTTCGGGGGGCATATAGTTTCCGGACACATTGACGGTACAGGAATTATTTCAGGTATTAAAAATGACGGTATCGCCATATGGTACACTATCACCGCAGAACCTCAGATTATGCGATATATCGTTGAAAAAGGTTCTGTAGCGATAGACGGTATAAGCCTTACTGTAGCGAAAGTAACGGAAAAAAATTTCAGTGTTTCGATAATACCACACACCGCAGGGAATACTATACTTTCGTACAGAAAAACCGGTGATATTGTGAATCTCGAAAACGATATAATAGGAAAATATGTTGAAAAATTCATACGTCCGGAAAAACCGGAAAGTAATATTTCAATGAAATTTCTTTCAGAAAACGGATTTATATAATTAATAATTAAAAATTAAGAATTATTAATTATAAATTTTTAATTAAAAAGAGGAGGTTATTTAATGTTTGAGTATAACACAGTTGAAGAAGCAGTAGAAGCACTCCGGAACGGTGAGATAATCCTTGTCACCGACGACGAAAACAGGGAAAACGAGGCGGATATGATATGTTCTGCGGAGTTCGCAACTACTGAAAACGTAAACTTCATGGCAACGCACGCCAAAGGATTAATCTGTATGCCGATGAGTAAAGAACTGTGCCGGAAACTGTATCTTCCGCAGATGGTAAGCGAAAATACTGATAATCACTGTACGGCGTTTACGGTAAGCATAGACCACGTAAACACTACAACCGGCATATCAGCGGAAGAAAGAGGATATACCGCACGAATGGTAGTTGACGATAACGCAAAGCCGGAAGATTTCCGCAGACCTGGGCATATGTTTCCTCTTACCGCCAGGGACAACGGCGTTCTGGAGCGTGACGGACATACGGAAGCAACCGTCGACTTGATGAAAATAGCCGGATTAAAAGAGTGCGGATTATGTTGTGAGGTAATGCGTGAAGACGGTACAATGATGCGTGCCGGAGAGGTACAGGAAAAGGCGAAGGAATGGGGCTTCAGGTTCATAACAATACAGGCAATAAAGGATTACAGGAAGTGTAACGATAAACTTGTTGAACGTGTTGCAGATACGAAACTGCCGACGAAATACGGAAATTTCCGTGCGATAGGCTTTATCAACAGACTGAACGGTGAACATCATGTAGCTTTAGTCAAGGGCGAAATCGGCGACGGTCAGGACGTATTATGCCGTGTACACTCGGAGTGCCTGACAGGTGACGCATTCGGTTCACTTAAATGTGATTGCGGTCAGCAGTTTTCATCTGCAATGAATATGATTGAAAAAGAGGGCAGAGGAATATTACTTTACATGAGACAGGAGGGCAGAGGCATAGGATTAATAAACAAGCTCCGTGCATACGAGTTACAGGACAGGGGCATGGACACTCTCGAAGCGAATATAGCGTTAGGATTTCCGGCGGATATGCGGGAATACTATATCGGAGCACAGATTCTGCGTGAGTTAGGCTGTAAGACGTTGCGGTTGCTGACGAACAATCCGGATAAGGTTTATGGTCTGAACGGTTTCGGACTTGAAATAAAGGAGCGTATACCGATACAGGTAGAAGCGACAGATTACGATATGTTTTATCTGAAAACGAAAAAAGACAAAATGGGTCACATACTGAATTTTTAAGGAGGCTATAACATGAAGATTTATGAGGGAAAATTAGTAGCGGAGAGTACGAAAATAGGGATAGTTGTTGCGAGGTTCAACGAGTTCATAACGTCGAAGCTGTTAGGCGGTGCAGTCGATACGCTGAAACGTCACGGAGTAGCGGAGGAAAATATAGACATCGCATGGGTTCCCGGAGCATTTGAAATACCGCTGATTGCCAAGAAGATGACGGCAACCGGTAAGTATAATGCGGTGATATGTCTTGGTGCGGTAATAAGGGGCAGTACGTCACATTATGACCTCGTATGCAACGAAACAGCAAAAGGTATCGCACAGGTTTCACTGAACAGTGATATACCGGTGATGTTCGGAGTAATCACGACGGAGAATATAGAACAGGCGATAGAGCGAGCAGGTTCGAAAGCGGGGAATAAAGGTAGCGAGTGTGCGGAAGGTGCTATTGAGATGATAAACCTGATAAGAGAGATTGAAAAATGATAAATCTGATTTTCGATTACGACGGCACTATTCACGACAGCATGAAAACATACGCTCCGGCATTCCTTAATACGTGTAAATGGCTGTGCGACAGTGGGTATATAGAAAACGCCGAGTATACCGACAGACAAATAAGTTACTGGTTAGGGTTCAACTCGTCGGATATGTGGGAACAGTTTCAGCCGGATTTATCGCCGGAAATACGGGAAAAAGCACGTATAATGTTAGGACAGGATATGGCACAGCGAGTAGAAAACGGAGAGGGAAAATTATACGAAAATGCGGAGCAGGTACTTGAAACGTTGAGAGATACCGGATATAACCTTATATTCCTGAGTAACTGCCGTATGGAATACATGGAACGTCATAAGCGGGTTTTCGGACTGGACAGGTATTTCAGTAAATTCTACTGTTGCGAAGGATTCGGTTTCATACCGAAGTATGAGATATTCAGGAAAATAAAACCTGCTCATAACGGAGATTTTATAATAATCGGTGACAGATTTCACGATATCGAAACAGCGGTAAAAAACGGTATTAAATCAATCGGTTGCGGATACGGATACGGTACACCGGAAGAACTTACCGAAGCTGATATAATCGTGAATGACATAACAGAAATCCCCGAAGCAGTAGATAGATTATAAACAGAAAAAAATCCATGATGTAACAATCATGGACTTTTTTTGTATTTCGCTTGTGAAATTTTTTTGCATCCGGCGTGTGAATTTTGCGTTTCGTATGTGATTTTTGTATTTTGCGTGTTAATTATGCATTATTAATTATTAATTAATTGTCAGTCGGTACGTAACGCTTCTACAGGGTCTTTTTTCGACGCAACCCTTGACGGTATAACACCGGCGATAAGTGTTAAAGCCATACTTATTACTACAAGTACAACTCCGGCGACTGGTGGTACATAAGCGTTGAGATTGTCAAGGGTGGTCAGAGAGTGGATAATAAGATTAATAGGGATAGTAAGCAGTACAGATGCACCAATGCCGATAAGTCCGGCGGTGAGACCTACAATCATAGTTTCCGCATTGAAAACCGTTGAAACATCATGTTTTGATGCACCTATCGCACGGAGTATACCAATTTCCCTTGTACGCTCCAGAACAGAAATGTAAGTAATAATACCAATCATGATAGAAGAAACAACAAGAGAGATACCTACAAAGGCGATAAGAAGATAAGATATACCGCTGATAATGCTTGTAACCGACGACATAAGGAGTGCGACGTAATCGGTATAGTGTATTACGTCATCTTCAGAGACGGAATTGTTATATTCCCCGATAATATCAGCAATATCGTCTTTATCCTCAAAAGATTTAACGTAAATGCTGATACTTGACGGGTCAGAAATATCCGCATTGCCGAGGAGTTTTAAATTATCGTCATAAGTGGAAGATGATACTTCAAGCGGAATAAAGTTATCGTAAATTTTTACGTAAAAATCATCAATTATGTTCATCCGGGTTAAACGTCGGGCGAGTTGTTCGTCGGTATATTCAGAAAGTTTTCTTTCCGTTTCCGCAGTAGATTGTATCATATACTGAGCGGTAACCACACCCATAAGTGCCTCATTGAAATCTTCTTCACTCATGGTCTTGATGTATTCCGTAACCTGTGAACTGTCAACGCCCATCTGTTCGGCGTAAAAACCTGCAACAGCTGATTGTTTAGCCTCGTCGGACATTGCAGAAATACTGTTCTGTACGTCTTTTAATAACTGTTCCTCATCAGGTAATGCGGAAACATACCGGAAAACCTCCGCTTTTTTAGCATCATCAGCGGATTTTATGAAATTTTTGGCGAAAGAAATTTTTTCTTCTGTATCGGGTTCTTCGTAATCGTCAGTAAGGAATACAGAACCCGTAATAATATCTGTATCAGGATTATCAATCTGTTCTTTCATAATGTCGCTGTTACCGGACTGTTCTATTACATACTTTGTAAGCATGGGAGTATAACCGATATATCCGGAAATCATACCCATATCAGTATCTTCGTTAGGCTTTATGAATCCGACTACTTTTAACTCCGTACCGATACTATCGGATGTGTACAGATAATCAAGACCGGTTTCAGTAGTCGTCAGGTTTGTATAACCGTTGCCGTTTTCGTTAGGCTGATAGTATTCACATGGAAGAATAAGTTTGAATTTTTTGTCAAGTATTTCATCTGCATTCCATTCAAGAGTACCATAATTTTCTATATTCTCACCACTCATAGCGGATTTAAGGATTCTTGAAAATTCTTCCGGTTCTTTAAGACCCATTGCGTAGGCGATAATATCAGGAAGTTCGTTGTTTTTCGTAAGTACTACCACAATTTCATCATAATTTTCAGGTAATCTTCCGCTCACTACTTCATACTGATTTTTAATAAGTTCGCTTACCTGCGTATCGTCTTCATTACCTAACATTTCCGACATAACGTCAAGACCCATCATTGATAACTGCATACTTGCCATAGGGTTAGCACTGGTAACGTTTGAAGTATCGGATATTCCGAGGGCGTGGGTATACATTTCCATAAAGTCAACTTTCATTATAGTACCGTCAGGTGTTTCCGTAAATACGGGAATATCGACGTCATAGGTATAAGAAATAGCGGTAGATTTATCCCGGACGGTATCATTTTCTTCAAGGAATTTCTTAAAGTCTTTCATGTTGTTAATCTGACGTGCGGAGGTGTTCATAGTATTGAACATATCGTAAATATCGACGTTTGAATATACCTTGTTGTTGTCGAAAGTTTTATTTTCGTCAATATTCTGTTGCATCATTGAAGCCATCATAGCGGATGTATCAGCGGTTTCACGGGTAATCTGTAGCGGATAGGAAGAAAGCGTTTCCTCCTGAACGTTGTTGATGTAGTCGTTTATACCGGTTGACAGCGATAAGATAGTAGCGATGCCGATAATACCGATTGAACCGGCAAAAGATGTCAACAGGGTACGTCCTTTTTTTGTCATAAGATTGTTAAGTGAAAGAGATAATGCCGTAACAAATGACATAGAGACACGTTTTTTACGTTGCGGTTTAAGTTCTTCCGCCTGCTCCGGAGTGTAAGGGTCGGAATCGTCTGTAAGCTGACCGTCTTTAATGCGTACAATTCTTGTAGCATACTGTTCAGCGAGTTCCGGGTTATGAGTGACCATTACAACAAGTTTATCCTTAGCTATTTCCTTAAGAAGTTCCATAACCTGTATACTTGTTTCACTGTCGAGAGCTCCGGTAGGTTCATCAGCGAGAAGTATATCGGGATTGTTGATTAACGCACGGGCTATCGCTACACGTTGCATCTGACCGCCTGACATCTGATTCGGTTTTTTGTGTAACTGATTTCCGAGACCTACTTTTTCAAGAGCTTCTTTAGCACGTCGACGCCGTTCCGCCTTTGATACTCCGGATATAGTCAGAGCGAGTTCAACGTTAGCAAGTACGGTCTGATGAGGAATCAGGTTGTAACTCTGAAAGATAAACCCGATAGAATGATTTCTGTATGCGTCCCAGTCCCTGTCCTTATACTTCCTGGTAGAAACGCCGTTGATAATGAGGTCACCGGAAGTGTAATGGTCAAGACCGCCTATGATATTAAGCATAGTAGTTTTGCCACAACCAGAATGTCCCAGTATAGCTACAAACTCATTTTCACGGAACGTAACATTAACGCCGTTGAGAGCGGTTACAATGTTTTCACCGTTACCATACTGTTTAAAGATGTCTTTTAATTGTAACAATAAATTCACCCTTTCGTTTAAGATAGAAATTATTATAACATAACTTGAAAAATAAGTCAATGATTTTCACATAAATTTCATAATGATTTTATAATGATTTCATTGTGATTTCATAACAGGGTTAAATAAATTCATGAAAAAAACATCTCCGTATATTTCAACGGAGATTTAAATTAATTATGAATTATTTATTTCATACCGTACTTACGGAGCAGGTTTTGAATTTTTTCGTGTGGGTCAATAATCTTACTGATAGAAACATCATGATTGATAGCCTCGATAAAATAGGCGATATACTTTGAAACATCGACTTCATGAAACCACGGACGCTCCAGAAGTTCAGGGGTTCTGTATGTAAGATTAGTACCGAAAACGCCGTCAATGTATCCGTCATTATAGGCTTTGTCGAATTTTTCAAGCCCGTTAGTAAATATAGCGTAAGTGGCATATGTAAAGATTCTGCCTGCTTTCTTTTCCTTGAGAGCATAGGCGAGGTCAAGCATGGATTCGCCGGAAGAAATGATGTCATCGGCAACAAAAACGTCCTTACCCTCTACGGAGTTACCGAGATATTCATGAGCGACAATAGGATTTCTGCCGTTAACGATAGTGGAATAGTCACGGCGTTTATAAAACATACCCATTTCAACACCCAGTACGGAAGCATAGTACATATTCCGGTTTAACGCTCCCTCGTCCGGACTTACCACCATAAACTTTTCTTTGGAGAGGTCAATATCTCTGATGTCTTTCAATAAAGTTTTGAGTACCTGATATGTAGGCATAACGTTATCAAAACCCATAAGCGGTACTGCATTCTGAACCCGTGGGTCGTGAGCGTCGAAAGTAACTATATTAGATACGCCCATAGCTTCAAGCTCCTGTAAAGCACACGCACAGTCAAGCGATTCTCTGTAACTTCTTCTGTGCTGACGTCCGCCGTAAAGATTCGGCATGATAACTGTTATACGGTGAGCCTTACCGCTTGCCGACTGGATAATTCTTTTGAGGTCCTGAAAATGGTCATCAGGAGACATCGCATTCTGCATACCGAAGTAATCATATTTGATATTGTAGTTTCCGACATCTATAATAATAAATAAGTCCTTACCCCTTACGGTAGACTTTATCAGACCTTTGGCATCACCTGACGAAAAACGGGGACATTCGCTCTCAACAAGAAAAGTTTCCGTATTGTTTCCGTGCCACCTGATAAGATAATCATTGATTTTGTCGCCGAGTTCCTTTACGCTTTCCATAGCGATAACGCCGATAGGTGCGACGTTCGGCTGACTGAATAAATTTTCACTTGAAGCTGTCATAAAAAATAAAATCCTTTCACAATAAATTTTTTACTTACAGAAATTTTCGATATATCTTTCAATATCTTCAGAGATGATACGCTTTGCGGATTCCGCATTTTCCACCTCATTGACGGCGGTTGCCTTATGTTCGAGTTCCTTGTATACGGTAAAGAAGTGGCTCATTTCATCAAAGATGTGTCTGGGAATCTGGTCAATATCCTTGTAAATGTTGTAATTCGGGTCATCGAAAGGGATAGCAATAATTTTATCGTCGTGATGTCCGTTATCGAGCATACGGATAACGCCGACGGGATAGCATTTGACGAGAGCAAGGGGAATAAGTTTTTCCGAACAGAGTACGAGAACGTCAAGGGGGTCAAGGTCTTCAGAGTAAGTACGGGGGATAAAGCCGTAATTTGCGGGATAGTGCGTTGAAGTATGAAGTATTCTGTCCATTTTGATTAAACCGGTGTCCTTGTCGAGTTCATATTTGATTTTGCTTCCCTTGCTTATTTCTATAACGGCATAGAAATTTTCAGGAGTTATGCGTTTCGGGCTTATTTTGTGC
Source organism: Ruminococcus sp. (assembly GCA_029055625.1). GTDB lineage: Bacteria > Bacillota > Clostridia > Oscillospirales > Ruminococcaceae > Ruminococcus. Next base: position 24,693 of record JAIDCY010000098.1, read on the forward strand.
CAGATATTCATATATTTTAAACCTCCGCTTCATTAAGAATTAATAATTAAGAATGTATAATCAAGAATTATTATAAACTATGAATTGATTTCACTTTGCAGGATTTTCAGACCTGACGGCGATATTTTTTCATAATTAAAAATTATGAATTATGCACTCTTGATTATGCATTATAAATATAGTATAGCATTTTTTCAGGATTTGTCAATAACGCCGGAAAAATTCGTCATATTGATATAAAAAATCCGGAATTATCGCAAAACTTTCATAATAATATTACCTTTCACGGAATAATGTTAATAAAATATTAACCAGTCATATAATTAATATAATCATGATTTCTATTGATTTTTTAAGGGAATTACTGTAAAATAGAAGTAACGATTTTTTAAGGGGATGAAAAAAGATGCCTGTATACAGAGTTGCCGTAATAATAGCCGGAATAGAACATAGTTACCAGAGCGAGATATTGAACGGAATATCAGAATCGGCGAAAGAGTGTTCAATAAATGTGGAAGCATTTATATCGTTTATAGGGTCAATGGGCAATCCTGTACATGATACCGGAGAATTCAACATATTCAATCTGCCGGATTTCAGCAGTTATGACGGTGCGATACTGATTACTAATACAATAGACTATCCGCCGGTAGTAAATAATATCATAAACCGGATAAAACAGGCGGAGATTCCGGCGGTGAGCATAGACAACGATGTATCAGGACTTTATCATATAGGGATAGACAATAAAAAAGCTATGCGGAAGATAACGGAACATCTGATAAATGAACACGGCTTCCGGACGTTCAGTTATATTTCCGGACCGGCAGACAATCCGGAGAGTGCGGACAGGCTGAAGTCATTTAAGGAAGTACTAAAAGAAAACGGGATAACAATTGGCGAGGATAACATATATTACGGAGATTTCCGGTCACCTTCAGGAAAAAACGGAGCGGAATACTTCCTGAGACAGTGGAAAGAGTTACCGGACGCTCTGATATGTGCAAATGACGTTATGGCAACTACTGCAATAAATCGGCTGACGGAAGCAGGTTACAGAATACCGGAGGATATAGCAGTAACAGGGTTTGACCATACGTACAATACGCATAATTACCAGATAGAAATAACATCAGTAAAAAGACCTTTGAGGTATTCCGGAAAGCTTGCCTGTGAGATGTTGTACAGACACTTCCGGAACGAGGAGCAGGCACGGAGTATAACGCTTGAAATGTCGGCACATTTCACGGAGAGTTGCGGATGTCCGGTTAAAAATCCGGTGGATGTAAATATATTCAGACAGTTTAACTATACGAACTATACAAGATTTGAGAAGACACAAAGTTATATGACAATGTTCAATCATCTTTCATGCGTACTGCTGGGGTGTAATACTTATGAACAGTATATCGAATCATTGAAGGATTTTGTAAAGGAGATACAACCGGAAGAGTTTTATTTTTGTCTTTGTGAAAACTGGAAAGCAGAGTCACTGACAGATGAGAATGCATATCAGGAAAGCGAAGATGCACCGATACCGTCAGAATATACGGAAAAAATAATAGTACCGATAGCATACAGACAAGGGATATTTTACGAAGAGATGATAATAAACCGGAGAGAGATATTACCGGCAGTAGCGAGAGTGAATAAATCGGGCAGATTTTACTATCTCGTACCGTTGCATTTCGGTAAAAGATGTTTAGGATACATGGCGATAATGAATCCGAGAGTAAACATACATAATTCAATGTTTGAGACGTTATGTATAAGTATAAGCAATTCACTGGAGAATATACGTAAATTAATGTGTCTGAATACGGCGGTAAAGCATCTGCGGAAACTTTACGCACAGGATACTTTATGCAGAATATATAACCGTAACGGATTCATGAACGCCACGAGGGAAACTTATAACGAGTGTATAGAGAAAAAACGGGAAATAATGTTAATGTTCATAGACCTTGACGGACTTAAGATAATTAATGACACATTCGGTCACGATGTGGGAGACGTTGCGATATGTAACATAGCAGACGTTATCAGGGTATCATGTAAAGAAGATGAAGTATACTGTCGGTTCGGCGGTGACGAGTTTATAGTATTCGGGGCAGGATATGGTGAATATGATGCAATGAAACTTACCAGACGTATAGAAGAGAACATAAAAAAGATAAACGATACAAAAATATACCCGTTTGAACTGAATGCGAGTACAGGATATATAATCGCCCGACCTGAACCACACGAGGATATATTTCATTTCGTGACGGAAGCGGACAAAGTGATGTATAAACAGAAACGGCGGAAAAAATTATCAAAATATCTGAAAACGTAAAAAGAGACTGTATAAAAAACAGTCCCTTTAATTCATACAGGAAAGCAGAAAATAATTATTTTTTCATGGCATTAATGATACTTTCCATATTTGCATCAGTCTGGTATATAACAGGAAGTTCTGACTTGTTTTCAGGATATTCAAATTCCGTATTGTTTCTTGTTTCTTCAACTAAAAGATGTGTGAAAAATCTTTCCCAGCTGAAAAACTCCTGACTTTCGATATAGTCAACAGGCGACTTCAGAATAGTTTTTATACGGTTGTTTTCTGCGAATATATCAGATTTAAGTATCAGCCATTCAAAACTTTCAGGCAGAAAGAAATCTGTTCTGTTATTGTTTATTGCCTTGAAATGAACAAGTTCTCTTATCTCTGCACCAAGTGCGGAGGAATCCGCTATAACAAGTATCCTTTTATTCTTATACCTGTCAAGCAGATTAATTATACCGCTTTTTCCGTGTGATGAAATACACCTTACCCTATATTTTTCTGTAGCCCTGGTGAACAGCTGAAATCCTGATTTGCTGTCCTCCGTTATTACAATATCATAAGGAAAATTCAATATATCCTTAACCCTGATGTTTCTGTAGATGCTTTCAAGTTTCGGATTACCATTATTTTTTATTATTTTCTTTATGCAGTCTATACTGTATGGAATCTGTGGCAGGGGTTCTCTTGTGATGAGTACGTAATAATTATCTGATTGCCTTATAGCCTGTGCGAATGCCTGAGAAGTAATGAAACGTGTACTTTCTTCAACAAATACAACGCTGTTGTGTGTATCGGAAAGTTCCTTCTTCCAGTTTCTGCCTTCAAGTACAATACAAGGTTTATCACATTTCAGAGTAACACCGCTGGATTTTCCCAGTTCTGAATAGTTCCTTACCATGTTGATTAACTTGGTTTTTCCCGTTCCGCTGTCACCTGTAATTACGGTGACATTTCTTTCAAGTATAAAGCTGAAGGTTATGTGACTGTTCTTCACATAGATTTTAATTTTACCTTTCATTTGTTTCACCTCTCAGATAGTGATATGCAAGCAACAGAAATTCCAGGGGGTCTGTTATAATCTTTCTTCTTCCGTCGTTTATTACCCTGACTGCAAAATTATTACCAAAATTCATAACATGATGCAGACATACGGTTATATCAAGGTTTTCCGCCATTTCAAGCAGATATTTTGCACAATTATCACCGCAGTTTGATATATTGAATATCTTTTTAGGCTGATTGTGTATCAGTAAAAGCGTTTTAACACCTGCGGAAAGTTCTTTTGAACTGAATGTATTAAAAATATCGTTTTTTATGATGTCTTCCCCTATAACTTCGGAATCATCAATATCAGATATAATCCGCCTTGCAAAATCATCTGTTATCCATGATTTGTCATACTGATTGCGATAATATACATCTGTATTATATATTTCATTATCAAGGCTGCCAAAAAAAATCCTGAGCATCTGAACATCTCCTTTAAATTAAGTATCACTTCTTTAACAGCAATTATACATATCGTAATATATTTAACAGATTGATTGTTCATTAAAAAAGAGCATATAAAAATGCTCTTGTTTTCCGGGATTATGCATGATAAATCAGTTTACGGAAACCGCCTGACGTCCCATCTCGTTATATCTCAGTTTGATTTTATCATAGTCATAAGCGATATTATTATATAACGGGTCGGAGACATATATAAGTCCGTTGTCCAGGTCATAACCGGTAAGTACAACGCAATGTTCATAGGCTCGCCATTGTACCTGCTCACCTGCCGGAGTAGTCCATATGCTTGTAAGATACGATTTATGCAGATTGCCACTTGTAATCCATATCAGAACCGGTCTGTCATTATCAATATATTCAGTCAGCAGACCGTCAAAATCAGTGCCGGTAATATTACGTGCCATACTGTATGCCCCGATATTGTTTAAGTATCTGTTGGCAGTTGTGACGATACACGGGGCGTAACAACCATACGAATATTCAGATGCGGGATTACCTGCAAAAGTCGTTCTGAAATCCGCACCATAATAAATACCGTTTTCCCAGTAAAAATCCATTTTAGGAAGATAATTTCTTGCCATATCAGTTTTATCTGCCGGATATCCAAGATGATTAAGAAGTATTGTTAATGATGTTACTTCACAGCCTGTCGGCAGTTCCGGATTCTGTGCTATATTTTTTACATCAATAATTTTTTTGTTTTCCTTGATAACTGGTGGCGGTGGTTCTGATACGTCCGAAATCTGCCATTTTACCGTATCCGCATAATAATCATATCGGGAAATTTCAATCTGAACCAGTAACGCCGATATAATATCTTCCTCAATATCCTGTTTTACTTCGTTCATTGATACATTAACAGATTGATTGATATATTCAACTCCCGTTACTGTTCCGTAAAGTCCGGAAATAATATTCAGTAACAAAACGGAATTTTCAAAAAAGCCGTCATTATAAATTTCCGTATATCTGACAACGATTTCTTCATCAAAATATATACTCAGAAAATCTTTTAATTCGTTTACGGAACGTGCGGTAAATATTCTGTCTTCTTCATTGGAGTTAAAAAATTCTTCAGTATATCCACTGCTGAACATAGCATAACTGACGTTGAAATCTATTGATTTTTCCGTTTCAAGAAGTGATTTCTGCATTGAGCATAAATCAAATATATCAAGTCTTCCGTCATTGCAGAAGTCCGCATTTTCCCAGCTTTCAGGAGTTGAATTTTCGTCAGTAAGAAGCCATTTCTGAAACGTAACTATATCCGACAGATTAAAAACACCGTCTGAATTGACATCGCCTGTTATATCCGTATTTTCTGCCCTGACCGGAAATGATGGTAATATTAATATACTTCCTGTAAAAATTAACATTAAAAAATATGTACTGATTTTTTTAAACATATAATTTTTCTCCGATAAATATTAAAATTATTTCCCATTATAACATAAAAGAATTTATTTGTCAAGTCAAAGAAAAAATTATAACAATAAACATTTCCGGAGCAGGTGAAAAATTTTTTATTATCAGTTAATCTGAAAATATTTATCTAAGTCTTCCGGAGTTACCGGTTCACAACCCAGTCCGTACCTGAATACTTCTATCTCCTTGATTTCCGGTAAATTAAGTGCCTCTATATCGTTAATCATTTTGATTACGTTTTCTGCGGAACGGTTTTCAAGCATTATCTCAACAGTCTGTCTGTATGGTTTCTTTGGATATGGAGAAGTAGGATTAATATTACTATACTGCGATACCGATTTTATATTATCCACACCCCTGAAATCGTCGGCTGTCCAGATGCGTTCCGGAACGCTGTACTGATGTTTTATTTCGATATTGATTCCGGAACTGTCAAAACGGAAGGCATCCTCAATAGTAGTCGTACAGGGTGTGAATTCGTCTACAACTATCGGACTTTTTACCGGATATTCGTCTGAACTGTTATGGATAAGCAGTTCCTTTTTCATCATGGACAGGTCAAAGATATCAAGTACGCCGTCTTCGCAGAAGTCAACCGCCTGATAGTTATTAAGTGTTACATCTTTTCCGATAATCCAGTTCTGAAACAAAGATACATCTGCAACAGTGAATTTGCCGTCACCGTTGGCATCTCCCATAATAAAATCTTCTGCCGTACTGTATGCCGGTACTAATGCCGTCGCCGTAAGCAGTACGGATATAACAGCTGATACAAATTTTTTCATGTTAATTACTCCTTCTTAATCATATTAATCCCGGTTCCCAGCTTGTAGGTCTTACCATATAGATTTCCTCAATGTTCAGACTTTCTATGTCGTGAATCATTTTCAGTACGTTTTCTTTACTACGTTCTTTGAGGAAAATGTGTAAAGTCTGCCTGCTCCATGCCGGTGGTGTAACATCTTGTATATAATCAATGTTTTCCACATCTTTGAAATCTTCGGCAGTCCATACACGTTTCGGATATTGTTGTTTCATGGTTACTACTACCACGTAATTCACAAAAACATCAATACTGGTATTAATATATGGTCTGAACTCGTCGGTACAGTATTCTTTTTTCATCATGGACAGGTCAAAGATATCAAGTACGCCGTCTTCGCAGAAGTCAACCGCCTGATAGTTATTCAGTGTTACGTCTTTTCCGATAATCCAGTTCTGAAACAGTACTACATCTGCAACCGTAAACTTTCCGTCACCGTTTGCATCGCCCATAATTACATCTTCCGCACCGGTGGATATTCCCGTCACGTTTACCGCAGTAATTGCCGTCGCCATGACCGCAATTGCTATCCTTTTTAACTTATTTTTCATAAAACAAGCTCCTTTCTGAAATTTGCGTTACATATAATAAATGTCGGTTTATTACCTGATTTTTCCGTTATTCAGAAAATTTTGTACAGATACACAAAAAAATCAATGACAGACCGTACTTTATTGTACATATCTGCCATTGATTATATTTAATCATATTCAATTATTGATTAACTGCCTGATTCTCACCAGGTCGAAAGCATCAACAACACCATCAGAATTTACGTCGGCAAGTGATAAACCGTCGGCATCCATTTCTTCCTGACATAACAGGTATTTATTTAATTTTATCATATCTTCACTATTTATCACATTATCCTGATTCACGTCGCCCATAGTATAATTATTCTTTACTATCATTTCTCTCATTCTTACCATATCGAAAGCATCAACAACACCGTCAAAAGTAAGGTCAGCGAGTACGAAACCGTCATAATCAATATCATTTTTATTAAGAATATTCCTTTTTAATATTACCATATCGGCAATACTTAATCTTTTATCCTGATTCACGTCCCCCATACTGTAAACACATTCCGGTAATATATTTTTCTGAAAATGATGCAGTGATGACGGTATATCTGCCGACCATTCCGCATGACTTCCGCCGGATTCTCTTAATTCCTCGTCGGATTTCAGAAACCATTCATGAGAAACCGTTTCGCCGTCGTCCCACGTTGTATCAACATGGAAGTAATTGTTACCTGCTTTTACTATGTTCCATGCGTGATTTTTGCTCTCTATATAATAAGATTCTATACCGGCTGTATTGAATAGAATATTAGCAATTCTTGCGTAACCCTCGCATACCGTGGAATCGTTCATGAATACGGAAGCGTCATTATGGTTTTTCCTGTCCATCCCGATACCATCATCATATACCGTATTTTCACAAATCCAGTCGTGAACAGCTTTTATTTTCTGTACGTCCGACATATTTTCATTTGTCACCTCACTGACTATTTTTTCCGCCTGTGAGATGACGTACATATTAATAAATCCCACATCATCAACGCCGAAAAAGTTACGTGATACAAAATCTTTCATATCGGGGGTGAAATCGCCGGTTGTATCGTCGAAAAGTTTTTTGTTATTTATGGTCATGAGGTCCGGACATATACTGACAGCATTTGTCATAGGTGTGCTGAGGTCTTCAACATTTATATTTTTCAGCCTGTTACAATCATAGAAACTTGCTTCATTCAACTTTGAATTTCCTTTTATAGTAGCCTCTTCCAGTGACGGACATTCAAAAAACGCCCTCGTATTTACTACAGCATTATTCAGTTCCACATCTGATAAATACAGACAGTTACGGAAAGCATATTCTCCGACAGTTGAATCAATATCAATCTTTAAATCGGTAATACCTGTATTCTCAAAGGCATTTTTTCCTATATTTACTTTAGTACAGCTTTCAGGATATGGTATATAATCAAGACTTGTACAGCCTGAGAAAGTGTTATTTTGTATGGTAAAAGTTTCCGGATTTCCACGGAAGTTTATTTTACGCAGATTTTTACAGTTCTTAAATAAACCGTCATCAAGTGCATTAATATATGATGGGAGCGTTATTTCTTCAAGGTCAGAACCTGCAAACCCGAAAATCCACAAACCCGAAAACCTTACATTGTCCGGAATAGATATACTTTTTATGTTTTTTGGCATTTTAAAGCTGTTGACTATACTCATTACATGGAGACCATCGATATACTGAGGTATAACGATTTCCGTATTATTGCCGACGTACCCTGTTATTTCCGCCGTCATATTACCATAAGATAAATTATAAGTCCATTCGCCGTCTGTCAGGTCACGTGTTACGTCAGATGTACGCATATATTCATCTGTTACTTTGTCCTTAAATTCCGGTGGTATTTCAACAGAAGTATTTTCAAATGCGGTATCACTTATCAGTTGTATATTGTCATGAAATATAACTGTTTCCAGATTTGAACAGTCTTTAAACATATTACTGGGGATAACGTGTAAACTTTCCGGAATGTTTACGGATACCACTGAAGAATTACTGAATACTTCCGCATCGAAATAATCTATAGTATCGGGTAACGTTACATTTTTAATATTCTGATTATCTTTGAATACATATCTGTCAATCGTTGTAACCGTATAATCAAAGAGCTGTTCAGGAATAACAATATTTTCGTCAGTACCGGTATATTTTATAAGTTCGAGTGCACTGGAACCCGGGAATGTTGGTCGGAAAAACATACCATTATATCCTATCTCTTCACGCTCATAATATTTACTATAAGCGGAAATACTGTTGCTCAGCCCCGAAACAGTAAAAAAGTTACAGACAGTAAGAAGTGTTGCGATTATTCTGTTGAATTTCATATGTATTTTTCCTTTCTTTTAATATATTTTCATGATAATTTCATAATAGCACTATCTGTATGATTTGTCAAGAGCTTTATAAAAAATATTTCCGAAAAAATTTTTTTTCGTAAAGTGTCAGAAAGTCCTGTTGCATTTCGTATTAGTAAGTGAAGGAGGTAAAACGGAATCATAAAGGAGGTACCAGACTTTGAAGATTACAGAAGAAAATTTTTTAAAAGAGTTACAGCGAAGGAATGAGGACGCTCTGGAATTTGTTGTAAGAAATTATGGTGGATTATTAAAGGCAGTAATTCGACGTATTTTATACGATTATCCGGAAGATGCAGAAGAATGTTTATACGATACCGTTCTGAAGATATGGAAACATATAAATTCCTATAATAAAAAGAACAGGTTTGAAAACTGGATTTCCGCAATTGCAAAATATACCGCTCTCGACCGATTAAGAACTATTAAAAGACTTTCACCCATGGAAGACATTGATATGTCAGCCGTTTCAGATGACACTGTTTTTACGGGAAACGCATCATTTGATGAATTTTTTGAAGAACTTATATCATGTCTCAAAGAGGAAGACAAATTGATTTTTATAAAAATTTTCTGGTATGGTGAGAGCGTGGACAGTCTCGCTTCACAGCTTGGAAAATCGCAGAATTTTCTTTACAAGCGTATTTCCAGAGGAAAACAAAAAATTATAAAGCATAATCCGGATTATTTCAAACAGGAGAAACGATTATGAATGAAAAATTATATCAGCTTCTTAATAATGATACGAACGAACTGCCGGAAGCAGAAACGATAAGCAGTCAGGAGGTAAACGATATTATGAAACGTTTCAGAGAAGAAAAAAATACTCTTCCGGTAAGAAAAAGACGTAAGCCTAAAATGAGTGCGGTTTTACTCGTTGCAGTAATCGCCGCCTGTTGCGGAACTACTGCATTTGCGGTGACACATAGCAGTTTATTCAGGAATCTTGAAGAAAACAAAACAAAAACTTATGTTGATGATAACGGCACGGAGTGGAAGCTTGACAAAACCCCCGATTTAAACAACTATGAAATGATAGAATCATTTGCGAATACGGAAGAAACTACCGAAAGCGTAACGAATGATGAAATATCCGTTTCAATTGACAGTACGTATTGCGATGGCAGAACGTTAGTACTCGGACTTACGGGAAGTCTTAATAACGGAAATCCCGACGGATGCAAATATGTAAACCTTGATTCAATAAAAATTGATTTCGGGGATGTTGTTTTTGATACACAAAGCAGATTTAAAGGAGCTACAAATTATTCGTGGTTACAGGGTAACATGATGCTTGATGACGGAACGGAAAACAGTTTCAGCGGACAGATTACACTGAAACTTACTGATGACAGCCTTATTACAGAATCAGAAGACGCTGTTATTACCCTTGAAAATATATGGGCTGGTGACGGATATTACAATAAGAAATGTGACCTTGATAATATCGTAATAAATAAACATATTGACGTTGATAAGGAACTCATTAACGGAAATGCAATCGAACTGGCGGAAGACGGATATAAAATCAGCCTTTCCGATTACAGCCCCGCAAGTATTCACTTTGAATGGGAGTATCCGAAAGAATTTGACGAAAAAAATATGACGGAAAGCATTATGATAGACGGTTATGAAGCCCCAGTGTATTCTATGGTAATATTCTTCTATGATGAAGACGGTAATGAACTACCTTTCCTTAATGAAAATATCGGAACAGGTTCTCTCACAACTCCGTCAGTTGATGTGGTATACGCAAGAATACTTAACAAACAGGAACATACTGACAGTGAACTTTATTACGGTATGAAGGTTTATAAAGAGTTCCGGATTGATTTAAATGAACTCAAAAATGAGGAATAAAAAGAAAAACCGGTAAAATATTAATTATAACTCCTTGAATATGTTGATATAAACAAAGAACG
>JAIDCY010000099.1 GCA_029055625.1 Ruminococcus sp.
TCTTGATATAGATAGTTGTATTCATGACGGTTGGTTATATTTTCCGGAATCTTTATTGTCGAATGAGTATTTATATTTATTATTCAAAATAATCAAAAATGATTTGATCAGTCTTGGTAATGGAAGTATATTCACCAATCTCAAAACAGATATATTAAAAAATTTTAATATCGTTATGCCAGATATTTACACATTAAATAAATTTCAGTCATTAATTATTCCTTTTTTTAAAACAATGAAAAATATATCTCGTGAAAATCAGCGACTGTCCGCCCTACGTGATGCCCTGCTCCCTGAACTCCTCAGCGGAAAGTTAAATGTATAAAATAAATAGGTGATTATATGAATTTTAAAACCGTGAAATTATCCGATATTATCGAAATTATCGGCGGTGGTACTCCTAAAACGTCAAGGGTGGATTACTGGAATGGTGATATTCCGTGGCTATCCGTCAAGGACTTCAACAATGATAACCGTTATGTTTATTCAACTGAAAAATCCATAACACAAGCCGGTCTTGAAAATAGTTCTACTAAACTTCTGCGAAAAGATGATATTATTATTTCTGCACGTGGTACTGTCGGTGAAATTTCTATGATACCCTTTCCGATGGCTTTTAATCAATCCTGTTACGGTATCAGGGGAAAAAATTGTGTTGATAAATCATATCTGTATTATCTTTTAAAGTACAATATATATAAACTTAAAAAATTGACACATGGTTCAGTATTCGATACCATTACAAGAAGTACATTTGAACAGATTGAAATAAATCTGCCTGCTCTGGAAACTCAGAAAAAAATCGGCTATATGTTAGGATTACTTGACGACAAAATAGAGTTAAATAACAAAATAAACAAAAACCTTGAGGAGCAGGCAAAGATAATATTTAGAAATTATACCACAAAAAATATATCTTCACAGTTAGTTTCCGTTGCAGATGTTTTTTTAACAGCAAATACTGGTGCAGATGCTATAAAAAAAGCACCTATTGTTGAACATAATACAGGTATACGCTGTATTCGGGTAGGCGATTTGTCAAATAAACGCAGTTTTTTTAACTGGGGATATACTGAAGTTACAGATAATGTATTTAATCAATATCAGTTACATAAAAATGATATTGTTATAACTCGTACGGCTTCAATTGGACTTAATACTATAATTTCAGATGATTTACAGGCAGTTTATAATAATGGATTAATTCGATTAACTGTAAATGAAAATATAATACTACCATTATTTCTATACAGACAATTTCAAACAGATAATTTTTCAAAATACATCGCTTGTATTGAACATGAAACATCAGTAAGACCTAATATGAAAATTAATTATCTATTAAAATATAAATTTTCATTACCATCTATTAAAGAACAGAAAAGTTTAATAAACTTACTTGAACCTATGATAAATAAACAAAATGCACTTATTATTGAAAATGAAAGACTTTCCGCCTTGCGTGATGCCCTGCTCCCTGAACTCCTCAGCGGAAGATTAAATATATAAAATAAATGTGGAGGTGATAAAATGTCAGTATTGGAAAACATTCTCAATAAACTTAATACAACCGAAAAAACGGAAAATATCAGTATTCTTCATGCAGTTGAATCCGGTAGTCGTGCGTGGGGGTTCGCATCACCGGACAGCGATTATGATGTGAGATTTATTTATGTACGTCCGGAAAATTATTATCTCCGTCTCGATAAAACACGTGATGTCATTGAATGCGAACTGAATGATGTTTACGATATAAACGGCTGGGATATTTCCAAAACTTTACGCCTGCTCCATAACTCCAACCCGACTGTCTTTGAATGGATTCATTCCCCGATAGTCTACAGTACGCATAACATCATAAAGCAACTCACACCGGAAATTGACAGTTTTTTTTCCTGTAAATCCGGAATTTATCACTATATAAGTACCGCACTTTCAAACAGCCGGTATCTCAGACCGGAGCAGGTAAGATACAAAAAGTACTTCTATGTGATACGTCCCGTAATGGCTTGTCGGTGGATTCTCGAAAACAAAACGCCACCGCCTGTACTTTTCAGCGAACTTGTCTCCGCTGTAGCAGATGACAGTATAAAACCTGTAATTTCCGAACTTATCCGCATTAAGACCGATATCCCCGAAACTGCTACCGGTAAACATATTCCGGAACTGGATTTTTACATTGAAAAAAATATCACGGATATAAAAAATTATGTGGGTTCAATGTCAGATGACAGAAAAAACAACTGGTCTGAAATAAATGAAATGTTCCTGAAAATACTGAATATTAAATAAAAAAAACTCCCTGTCATGAGCAGGGAATTTTTTTTGTGTTTCGTATGTTAGAATAAACCGAGTTCGTACTTCTTATTTAAAATTCTTGTAACGCTCTGGTCAATGCGTGATTCTGAAATAGTACCGTTATTTACCGCCTCACATACTGCGTTTACCGCTTCCGTAAGATTTTCCGGCATCAGAATTACGTCAATTCCGGCTTGTATCGATTTTACCGACGCTTCACCTGATGAGTAAACCGTTGAAATAGTGTTCATCTGCTGAGCATCTGTAATAGCTATTCCGTCGAAACCAAGTTCATTACGCAGGTATTCCGTCACGGCAGTGTATGACAGGTCAGCAGGCAGATTATCACCGAAACCTGTCACAATCTGGTGACTTACCATTACAAAATCAACACCGTTTTCGATACCTCTTCTGAACGGTACAAATTCATTTTCACGGAGCTGTTCGACGGTACGGTCTATCACAACGAACGAATCTTCATGAGTGTTACCGTCTTCCGCTCCTAACCCTGGAAAGTGCTTGAATGTCGCAGATACTCCGGCGTCCTGTAAACCGTTTGCCACCGCTGTAGCCATATTCGCTACTACTGACGGGTCACTGCTGAAAATACGGTTACCGAGTTCATTATTCGGATTTATATTTACATCCGCAACCGGTGCGAAATCGACGTTGAAACCAAGATTTTTAAGGTCAGAACCGATTGTGTACCCGATATTATATCCTTCATTGTAATCGTTTCTCTCACCGTACGACTGCATACCCCAGAATGACGTTGTACCTAATTTCTGTGCCACTCTTGCGACTGTACCGCCTTCCTCGTCCACTGCGGTGAAAATTCCTACCCCTGCGGAATCCTTTGCGTACTGTTGTACGTTTTCAAGCATGGACTGGGTCTGAGGTACGGAAACGAGATTATCCGCAAAATATATCAGTCCGCCTACCGGATATTCAGTAATAGCGTTTTTAGTGGTCTCACCGGCGGAAGTAGTCGGCGTAACTCCGGTAATCTGTTCCGGCTTCACCATGAACATCTGATATACTTTTTCTTCAAGTGACATCTGATTAATTAGTGCCTGCGGATTATTCGGTTTTGTAGTAGTGGTAGTTGTAGTCGTCGTTGTCTCGGTAGTAGTGGTAGTTGTAGTCGTCGTTGTACCTGCAATTTCCGCACCTGTTGTGGTAGTGGTTGTAGTAGTACTGCTGTTTCCGGTAGTAGTATTTGTAGTGGTGGTATTGGTAGTAGCGGTAGTGGTGGTGATAGTAGTTGTGGTTGTGGTAGTTACTTCCTGTGCTACTGTTCGTTTCGTCAGACCGGCGGTGTTGAGGTTAGGATTTACCATTACTGCGTGTGTAGTTCCGTACTGGATACTGTCGTTTCTTGTGACTTTCATAGTAGTTGTGGTTGTGGTGGTAGTAGTCACAAGTTCCGTTCCTATTTTTGCCTTATACTCCGTAACCGCTACCGTACCCGTTCCGGTAACGCCGGAAGATTCAGTAGTAATGCCTGTTACAACGTCTCCTGTTACATACTCTTTCGGTTCGGACGGTTTATTATTATCTGTCTTTGTCTCGTGTGAGGTTTCGGAATATTCAGTGTTCATGACCGGTATTTCCTCCTGCATATTCTGTACTATCTGTCCGCAACCGGTAAGCATCATTGTACTGAGTATCAATGCTAAAAAATTTTTCCTTATTTTTTTCATTTTGTTTTCCCCCTTTTATCTTTTACAATTCACAATTATTTTTATTTATCTGTTGTCTACTTTTTCGGGGTACAGATCGTGATGCGAAAGCCTTTCCCATGCGAGCTTCTCCCATTTTGTATCGGGTCTGCCGTAATTGCAGTAAGGGTCTATTGATATACCACCACGTGGCAGGAATTTCCCCCATACCTCTATATATTTCGGATTCATGAGTTTTATTAAATCGTTCATGATTATGTTTACGCAGTCTTCGTGAAAATCTCCGTGGTTACGGAAACTGAACAGGTACAGTTTCAGCGATTTACTTTCAACCATTTTTTTATCCGGAATGTACGATATATAGATTGTTGCAAAATCGGGCTGTCCTGTAATCGGACACAGGCTGGTGAACTCCGGACAGTTGAACTTTACAAAGTAGTCACGGTCAGGGTGCTTGTTGTCGAAAGTCTCCAGTACTTCCGGTGCGTAATCGGTGGCGTACTTTGTACTTTTACTGCCGAGATTCTGTAATCCCTCGTCGGAACGTTCTTTATTTATTACGACTTCTTCGGGTTTGTCGTCGAAAAACTCGGAAGTACCGGATTTTATACCGTTCATTACCTCCGTAAACATTTTCTTCATTTCTTCCTGAAAATTCATATCCATAATAATACCTCCATAAAAAATTTATATTTTAATTCTGCCGTTGATAAGCTCAGGGAGCAGGGCATCACGCAGGGCGGACAGTCGCTGGTTTTCAATATTATTATTTTTAATTTTTGCAATTAACGGTTTAATAATTTCTGAAAATTTAATTATTACCTCATGAGTAGGTAAATTAAATTCATATTTTTTAAGGTCAGCCATTCGTATTCCTTTTTGTACACTACCACTTGCAGAATTTATAACATAATTCTGCATATCTGAACTAAGTAATAATAAATACAGATATTCCGGTGAAATTAAATTATTAGCTCTTATCGTGAAGATTGATTCACTGATATTCCAGTTCGTTGGTGTACTATAAATATAATAAACACGTCCTATTGTACCTATACCAGAAAATAACACATCTCCCGATTTTAAATCAGAACGTTTATTAATCTTTTCAAGTGCTTCATCATCTATCATATCACAGCGATTATTTAATATAATGTCATTATTATACATATTTTTTATTGTAACATAATAGTTATTGCCCTGACCTAAAACAAAATTTTTTCTTGGATTTAATCCTGTTGCAAATTTTGATGTAGTTTCGCCTAACGTTGTTATT